>JAZNWT010000042.1:0-9794 GCA_045593465.1 Clostridia bacterium | reverse complement strand
GTAAGGAACTATTTATTTATCAAGGAAGTGTGAATGGTGGGCCTTCAGGGACTCGAACCCCGGACCAATCGGTTATGAGCCGACCGCTCTGACCAACTGAGCTAAAGGCCCAATTACAACACACACTCTAAACAAAAATGGTGACCCCTAGGAGACTCGAACTCCTGTTACCGCCGTGAAAGGGCGGTGTCTTAACCGCTTGACCAAGGGGCCAAATAAACTTTTGTGGTCGGGGTGAAGGGATTTGAACCCCCGGCCCCCTGCTCCCAAAGCACGTGCGCTACCAGACTGCGCTACACCCCGTTAGCATTTCGCTTTCGTCAAGCGACGCTTAATAATATAAACCATTTTTTCGAACTTGTCAACACTTAATTTACTTGCATGATAAGAAATTTGCATATATAATATTTTTGACAACAAAATCCGAAGAGGGGAGTGTCGAAAAATCCTTTATTTTATTGAATCTTACGGCTGTCAGATGAATGATCACGACTCCGAAAAAATAGCCGGAATGCTCCAAGAAATGGGCTGTGAAAAGGCAAAAAACAAGCTTGAGGCTGATATAATTATTTTTAATACCTGTTGCGTGCGTGAGCATGCTGAGCTTAGAGTGTTTGGGAATATAGGTGCACTGAAAAAACTAAAAGATGAAAAACCTAACCTCATAATAGGTGTTTGCGGTTGCATGATGCAGCAGCGGGAAGTCGCAAACAGGCTTTACAAGCGATTCCCTTATGTTGATATAATATTCGGCACTCATTGCCTTGATAAATTTAAAGAGATGGTCAAAAAAGCCATTTCGGGCGAAAGGGTTATGAATATTGAAGACGGTTGTGAGGTAATCGAAGGACTTCCCATAATCCGCAAGAGCAGTTTTCAAACCTGTGTCACCGTAATGTACGGTTGCAATAATTTTTGTACTTATTGCATAGTTCCTTATGTAAGAGGCCGTGAGCGTTCAAGAGAGCCCGAAAATATAATAGCCGAAGTTGAAGGCTTAGTTAAGAGCGGTTATAAAGAAATTACGCTCCTTGGTCAAAATGTTAACTCATATTGCGGCAGAAGCGGAGAGGTTGACTTCCCGAAGCTTCTCCATATGGTAGCGGATACAGGCATAGAACGCATACGTTTTATGACAAGTCATCCCAAGGATCTTTCACCCAAGCTGATTGAAGCTATGGCAACACTGCCTTCGGTATGCAACCATATACATCTTCCTGTTCAGTCCGGAAGTGACAGGATACTTTCTTTGATGAACAGAAAATATACATCCGAAAAATATCTTTCTTTGGTAAGTGCATTAAGAAGTGCGGTGAAAGATGTTGAAATAACAACAGATATAATAGTTGGCTTCCCCACAGAAACCGATGAAGACTTTAATGATACACTCAAGATCGTAAAAGCCGCAGATTTTGCGGCGGCATATACGTTTATGTATTCACCGAGAAACGGTACGGTTGCCGCAAAAATGGAAGGTCAAATACCTAAGGAAGTTAAATCTCAAAGACTGCATATTCTTAACGAATATCAAGCTTCAACTCTGCAAAACGGCAATTTAAAATATATAGGTACCGAAGGAGTTGTGCTTGTTGAAGGCTGTGATAATCGCACGGAAGAAAAGCAAGCTTTCGGCAAGCTCGGTAATTTCAAAATGGTATATTTCAAAGGCGATGAATCTTTGATAGGTAAAACAGTTAAAGTGAAAATCACTAACGCAAAAAATAATTCGCTCATAGGTGTGGAGGCAGATAGATGAAAAACAGCTTGACTCCCATGATGCGTCAATATCTCGATTTGAAAGAAAAGTACAGCGACTGCTTGCTTTTCTTCCGCTTGGGCGATTTTTACGAAATGTTTTTTGATGATGCAAAGACAGCATCGCGAGAACTCGAAATAGTTTTAACGGGCCGTGACTGCGGTCTTAGCGAGCGTGCCCCCATGTGCGGTGTTCCGCATCATTCGGTCGACACATATATCAATAAGCTTATTGACCGCGGATATAAAGTGGCTATATGTGAGCAATTAACAGACCCAAGCGAAAGCAAGGGCATAGTAGAACGTGACGTTATCCGCATAATAACTCCCGGTACCGTAATTGAGGAGTCAATCCTCAAAGAAGATAAAAACAATTATATTGCAGCAATTTTCTCATATGAAGAGAAGTTTGGTATTGCATATTGTGATATTTCTACAGGTGCATTTACTGTGGATGAGTATGATTCAGAGTGTGCACAAACACAGCTTTTGGACGAGCTCAGCCGTATTCAGCCTACCGAAACAATAGTAAACGATGCGGTATATCTTAATGAACTGTTGGCAAAGCGTATTTCGACAGCATCTTATATGCAATGCTACGATGCCATGTTTACAAACAAAACAGCCAAAAAACTGCTTTTGGATCATTTTAATGCACAGTCTGTAGATATACTCGGATTATCCGGTAAACCACTTGCTCAAACAGCGGCATCCGCACTTTTAAACTATCTTCAGGAAACGCAGAAGAATGCATTGATACATATAAAGGAGATTGAAGTGCTGAATTCTTCAGCCTATATGTATCTTGACGAAGCCACAAGAAGAAATTTAGAGCTTACAGAGCCCATACGTTTTGATTCAAGTAAGAAATCTACTTTGCTTTATCTTATGAACAAAACGCAAACGGCAATGGGTTCGAGACTTCTGCGTGAGTGGGTAGGACATCCGCTTCGCAACAAAGACAGCATAAACTACAGATTGGACGCAGTAGAAGAGCTTTTTTCAAAGCATCCTTCACGTGAGATACTTGCTGAGTCTTTAAAGAATATATACGATATCGAAAGACTGTGCAGTAAGATTGCATACGGTTCCGTAAATCCGAAAGATTGTATTTCTTTGAGAGATACATTAGCCAACATACCTGCGGTCATTTCCTCTTTGTCAGACATGAAAAGCGATGCTTTAAAAGATGCATTTTCGAATCTTGACCCGATGGACGATATATATTCTCTTCTTTCAAGGGCAATCAATGACGATGCACCCATATCTCCCAAGGAAGGCAATATAATTAAAAAAGGCTACAGCAGTGAAGTTGATAAGTACAGACGTGCTTCAACCGACGGTCGTGCTTGGATAAACGAGCTTGAAAACCGTGAAAAGGAAAATACGGGTATCAAGACGCTCAAAATAAGCTATAACCGCATATTTGGCTATTACATCGAAGTAACCAAGTCGAACTTATCACAGGTCCCGTATCATTACCAAAGAAGGCAGACGCTTGCAAACAGTGAGCGTTACACAACGCCTGAGCTTAAAGAGCTTGAAGAGCAGATACTCGGTGCTGATGAAAAATGCATTGCACTTGAATACAAGCTGTTTGTTGAAATACGAACCATACTTTCGGAATGCATAGACCGCCTGCAAAAAAATGCACGTCTTCTTGCCATGACAGATGTTTTGCTTTCCCTTGCAAATGTTGCATTTGAGCACGATTACTGCAGACCGCTGATTGTAGGCAACGGAGCTATAGAAATTACCGAGGGAAGACATCCTGTAGTAGAAGCCGCACAGAAAAACACTTTCATACCCAACAACACACTTTTGGACATGAAGGATAATCGAGTTATCATCCTTACAGGTCCTAATATGGCAGGCAAGAGCACTTATATGCGTCAGGTTGCCTTAATAACGCTTATGGCACATATCGGCTCATTTGTTCCTGCTACAAAAGCTGTAATCTCTTCCTGTGACAGGATATTCACCAGAATAGGTGCAAGTGACAGCCTTTCCGGTGGGCAAAGTACATTCATGGTGGAAATGAATGAGGTTTCAAACATTTTAAACAATGCTACAAAGCACAGTCTGCTTATTTTGGACGAAGTAGGCAGAGGAACCAGTACGTTTGACGGTTTAAGCATTGCTTGGGCTGTTCTTGAACATATTGCACGCACGGATAAATGCGGTGCTAAAACGCTGTTTGCAACACATTATCACGAACTTACGGAGCTTGAAGGAAAAATTTCAGGCATTAAAAATTACCGTATAAGCGTAAAAGAAATAGGAGACAATATAGTATTTTTGCGTAAAATAGTTCGCGGCGGTGCAGATAAAAGTTTCGGTATACAGGTGGCAAGTCTTGCCGGATTACCTGCCGAAGTTATCAGCCGTGCAAAAGAGCTTTTGTCAGACCTGGAGAATTCAGACATCAATCGCAGCCAAGAAACAGATGTTACAATGTCGGCCGAACAGATGACTTTATTCGGCTCTGCTGCTCCCGATGATATTGTTGATGAACTGCAAAAAATAGAATTTGACACACTTACACCTGTTGAAGCACTCAATAAACTCTACGACCTTCATATGCGTGCACAACTGAGGACAAAATGAAAAGAATCAAAGTTTTAAGCAAAGATATAGCCAATCAGATTGCGGCAGGCGAGGTTATCGAAAGACCTGCGTCCGTAATTAAAGAACTTGTAGAAAACTCTTTAGACGCCGGTGCAACGGCTGTAACCGTGGAAACTCGCGGAGGCGGAATAGAGTATATTCGTGTTACGGATAACGGAAGCGGAATAATGCGAGAAGACGCAAAAACTGCTTTCTTTGCACATGCCACAAGCAAGATAACAACCTCCGAAGACCTTTTCAGAATAGATACTCTCGGGTTCAGAGGTGAGGCATTAGCTTCAATTGCGGCCATCTCACGCACTACGCTTTCAACAATGACGAAGGATGAAGAAATAGGAACAAAGCTTACGGTGTGTGCAGGCGAATTTATAAGCTTCTCTGAAGAAGCGGCAGTCTTAGGCACAACCATCGAAGTGGAAGACCTGTTTTTCAATGTGCCTGCACGACTTAAATTTTTAAAATCTCAACGCACGGAAGCTATGTATATAAGCGATCTTATATCAAGGCTTATACTTGCAAATCCTTCTGTTGCGATAAAACTTATACAAAACGGTAAAATTGTTTATCAGAGTGCAGGCGACGGAAATATAGACAACGCTGTTTATGCCGTTTACGGAAAAGATATACTTGAGCACTTAAGAATTGTTGACTATGATGACGGATACATCAAAATCACAGGCCGTGTAGGTACGGAGCAGATTGCAAAAAACAACCGCACCTATCAATCCGTGTTTGTTAATTCAAGATATATAAAATCAACAAAACTGTCGTATGCACTGTCCCGTGCATATGATACAAAAATGATGACCGGCATGTTCCCGTTTTGCGTTTTATACATTACCATGTCAAATACCGATATGGATGTAAATGTGCATCCCACAAAGCTGGAAATCCGTTTTACCGATGAAGAAAGAGTTGTTCGTGCACTTATTACAGCAGTCCGAAATGCTCTTTTAAAGCCGGTAATTCGTGAGTTTGCGATTAAAGCCGATGCTCATAAAAAGGACTTCACACCTAATGTCGGCCAAACGCCCGAAAGGACACCTTTGGCACGTGCAGTAGAAGAAAAATACAGTGTCAAATGCACAAATACAACTGTAGGCACAAATACATTCGACAGTGATTTAGAATCATTAAGAGAAAAATCCGACATTTTAAAAGCCACACCTGCCGTTGAAGTGAAAGTAGCGGAAGCGGCTCAAAAACTTGTACCTGAAGCTTTCAAAGCAACTACCGGAACGCAATCGGAAAAGATGGCTGAAAAAAACGGAAACGAAGCATCGGTTATCGAAAAAACGTTTATAGTTTCAGCAGCAAAGAAAAAGGCAGTGGAAGCTGTGCAGATTCCGTTTGAAAAGAGCAAGTCGGAACAAATTTCTTTTGCAGATGAGTCATACAGAATTGCAGGTCAGCTCTTTAATTGCTATATAATCGTTGAACAGGGAGACAGCATATATTTTATTGACCAGCATGCGGCTCATGAAAGAAGGCTTTACGAAAAATATATGAGCAAGGATATAGAACTGCTTTCTCAACAGCTTTTAATCCCAATAAATATTCGTTTAACGCCTTTAGAATATGATGCATATATCCAAAATGAAGCAGAATTTAAAAATCTCGGTTTTGAAACAGAAGATTTCGGTGCAATGACCATAAATATTCGCTCAGTTCCCTATATGTTCGGAGAGATACAAACCCCAAAATTTTTCCATGAAGCTTTAGCTATGCTTGCAGACAGGAAAAAGCTTTCAACACATGAGTTAAAAAAGTCAGCCCTTATACAATCCGCCTGCAAACACGCAATAAAGCAAGGTGAAAGGTTGTCCGATAAAATGATAGAGGATTTGCTCAGGCAAGTAAAGGAAGAAGAAATTCCGCTCACTTGCCCTCACGGCAGACCTATAATGTTAAAAATGACAAGACTTGAATTTGAAAAGCAATTCAAGCGTGTACTGTAATTATGACTAAACCCATTGTTGGCTTTATAGTAGGCCCTACCGCATCAGGTAAAACAGCGTTATCCATAAGCATTGCCAAAGAATTGAAAGCAGAGATTATATCCGCCGATTCCATACAGATATATACAAACCTTGATATAGGCTCTGCAAAACCTTCTTTAGAGGAAAGAGACGGTATCGTGCATCATTTGATGGACTTTGTTTCGCCTTGCGATACTTTTTCGGTAGCCGATTTTCAAAGACTTGCTTTTGAAAAGATTGATGACATAATTTCAAGAAATAAGTTTCCGCTTGTAGTAGGCGGTACGGGATTATATATAAATTCTTTGACTTTTCCATTGAATTTTGAAGATTCAACTACAGATACAGAGCTTAGAGAACAGCTTAATTCAAAGTCAGCCGAAGAATTATATGCCATGCTGAAAGAAAAAGATGCGGCTGCAGCTTTAAAACTTCACCAAAATGATAAAAAGCGTGTTGTTCGTGCACTTGAAATAATCGAACTAAGCAAAAGCAAGAGCGTTCCGAACGATTTTACAAATCAAAGCAACACTGAAATAAAAATCGAACCACGCATAATAGGCATATCACAGCAGCGTGAAGTCCTTTACGACCGAATCAATCGCAGAGTAGATGCTATGATGGAAAACGGTTTAATGCATGAGCTTGAATCTCTCCTCAAATCGGGCTGTAACGAGCAAAGTCAATCAATGCAGGGCTTGGGTTATAAGCAGCTCATAAAGCATTTAAAGGGCGAATATACGCTCGAGGAAGCTATCGACAGAATCAAAACAGAAACAAGGCATTTTGCAAAGCGTCAGCTCACATGGTTTAAGCGTGATGAACGGATACATTGGCTTGAATACGGCGACAGTGATATAATGCTTTCCCATGCTTTGAAAATTCTGAAAGGAGAATAACGAATATATGAAAAACATCAATTTACAGGATTCATTCTTGAATAATGCCCGTAAAGAAGGCGTTACGGTTACCATACACGTAACAAACGGATTTCAAATAAAAAATGCAAAAATACTCGGATATGACAATTTTGTTGTTATTTTAGAGTACGACAGCAAGCAAATGATGCTCTATAAGCACGCAATTTCAAGTATAACGCCCGATAAAGCAATAGCTTTTTACGAAAGAGGTGAAAATTGAGTGGATGCAATGATTAAAAGAGCGGAAGAGGCACTTAAAGGTACTTTTGAATACCTCGATACAATCGAGCGTGCAAATCAGGAACGTGTTTTAAATGCTTTTGCAAGGCATAATATTTCTCAGCGGCATTTTGTACCCACAACGGGTTACGGTTACGATGATATCGGACGTGACACTTTGGATAAGCTTTTTGCAGATGCCTTGGAATGTGAAGATGCCATTGTAAGACCGCAGTTTACGTCCGGAACCCATGCTATATATACAGCACTTGCAGGTCTGCTCGAAAAGGGCGATACGATGCTCTCGGCTACGGGCAGTCCATATGATACATTGCTTTCAGCCATAGGAATAACAGGCAATGAATATTCTTCCCTTGCAAAAATGGGTATTGCCTACAAGCAGACAGAACTTACGTCAGATAATGAAGTAGATATTGATGCTGTTGTGAACGAATTAAAATCAGACAGTACAATAAAAGTTGTCTATTTCCAACGTAGCAGAGGATATGCATGGCGTGAATCCTTGCTTCCCGATAAATTAAAAAACGTCTTCGATGCAATACATCAAGCCTCAAAAGATGTTTGTATTGTTATAGATAATTGCTACGGCGAATTTACCTGTATACATGAGCCGTCATTTTACGGTGCCGATATACTCATAGGTTCACTCATAAAAAATCCCGGCGGCGGCATGGCACCCACAGGCGGTTATATAGCAGGCAGGCACGAGCTTATAGAACGTGTTTCCATGCGTATCACTGTTCCCGGAATGGGCAGGGAAGTAGGTTCTTATGCCGGTTTGTATACACCGTTTTATCAAGGGCTTTTTATGGCACCACACGTTGTAAATCAAGCCTTGAAAACTTCAGCACTGTTTGCAAAGCTATTTGAATTTTTTAATCTTGAAACAATGCCAAAAAGCGATGCCGTCCGTTCTGATATAGTTCAGTCCTTGAAGCTTAACAACGAAGAAGCTGTTATAAAGCTCTGCAAAGAAATACAGAAAGCATCTCCTGTTGACAGTTTTCTTGTAACGGAGCCCTGGGATATGCCGGGATATTCGGATAAAGTAATAATGGCCGCAGGAGCTTTTATACAGGGTTCTTCGATAGAATTAAGTGCTGATGCACCGATAAAACCGCCCTATATCGTATACATACAAGGCGGCTTAACGTATGCTCACGGAGTAATTGCGGCAAAAAGAGTTTTAAGTGCAATTAAAGATATTTTCTGAAAACACCTATTACTTTACCCACAATAACCGCATCTTCATAATTTACAAATATAGGTTCCATGCTTGAATTTTCAGGCTGGAGCCTTATTTTTCTATCTTTTTCATCATGGTAAAAGCGTTTTACCGTTGCTTTATCATTAAATAAACGGGCAACAACTATATCTCCGTTTTCAACAGCAATACCTTTATGCACAAGTATCATATCACCGTTTAAAATACCGGCATCAATCATACTGTCGCCGTCAACAGTAAGCATGAAAATATCATTTTTGTCTGCTCCGTGCAGTATGGAGTAGGGGAAAGCATAGTATTCCTGTATATCATCATATGCATAAATGGGAGAACCTGCGGCAACCGTACCCACAAGCGGAACTTTCGCAAACTCTCTTATTTTATTATTGATAGTCAGTTGAATCGAACGCTGTCTATGTGGCATAATTCTAATCAGTCCGCGATTTTCAAGTGATTTTAAATGAAAATGCACAGTTGAAGTTGATTTCAAAGAAAGAGCCTCACCGATTTCACGGACCGACGGAGAAAAAGTATTTTTCTCTATATAATCTTTTAAAAACTCATATACGGCTTGTTCGGTTTTACCGAATTTTTTCATAATTACCATCTGCCTTAGAAGTGAATTCGTGTTATAATATGTTATCATAGAATAACAAAGCAAGTAAACATAAAACAAATAGATGGAGTATGCAAATGAAAACTTGTATTTTAAACGAAGCCAAAGTATGCAACGAATGCGGAAAGTGCAATATATGCGATCTTGATCCCAATAAAATATGCGACAACTGCTGTAAATGTATTGACAATTCCCACAAAGAATATAACGAACTCAATCTTTTTGAATACCTTAACAGGACCGACAAAACCGAGCTGATTTCCGATACAGACTTTGAAGAATGGAGCCTTGAAAACGCACACTATGAGCCGTCCGATTTTCTTGAAAAGGTCGATCCCGCTTTAATGTCGGAATGGGAAGCAAAGCTTCGCGAGGAAGAACTTAAAGAGCTTAGAAGTAAGATAAAAACATTACCTAAAGTCGGAGGCCAA
>JAZNWT010000041.1:0-1672 GCA_045593465.1 Clostridia bacterium | reverse complement strand
AAACCAATCCGCCGCATTTGCATTTAAGAGTGCATCGTTTATAAGCGGTATCAGTTTTTCGTCAAGAAGCATTGCCACACTGTCCGAAAGATATGCACCGACCGTGGAGAATGTAAGCATGAATATTACCGCCATTATCAGCACAAAGATGGGCAATGCAAGCCATTTATTCGTAAGTACCCGGTCAAGCTTATCACTGAATGAGGGTTCGTTGCTTCTGTGAGCCTTCTTTACCGTTTTTGCACATATTCCCGTTATGTAACGGTAGCGGCTGTCGGCAACAAGCATCGAATTGTCTGCAAGCGAATCCTCGGACGCATATTCTTTAACTATTGCTTCAACCTTTTTTTGTGCTTCATCATCAAGCCTTAAATGCTCGATTATGTTTTTATCGCCCTCCAAAAGCTTTATTTCCGCCCAATGCAGCGGCATATCGCTTTTCTGTGCATACGGTTCAATTACGCTGCCTATCTGCTTATGCTTTATACGTGTAAACTCATCGTATACATGGTCAACCTCTATATTAAAGCCCTGATGATACTGTGAATGTGCCGCATATACAAGCCTCTGCATACTGTCTGCAAGCTCGCTTAAACCCATTCCCGTCCTTGCACTTATCGGCACGATGGGAATACCCAAAAGGAGCGAAAGCTGCTTTATGTCGATACTGTCGCCCTGCTTTTCAACCTCGTCCATCATGTTGAGTGCAATTATCATAGGCACTTCAAGCTCCATGAGCTGTACCGTCAAGTAAAGATTACGCTCGATATTTGTTGCATCGACTATATTGATTATTGCATCGGGTTTTTCTTCTATTATAAATCTTCGGGCAATCATTTCCTCCATTGAATACGGAGAAAGCGAATAAATACCCGGCAAGTCAACAAGCGTCATATCATGACCGTGTGTGCAGATACCGCCCTTGTCCTTTATTCTGCCCTCTTTCTTTTCAACCGTAACGCCGGGCCAGTTACCCACATATTCCCTTGCACCCGTAAGTGCATTAAAAAGCGTTGTTTTGCCGCAGTTGGGGTTACCTGCCAAAGCAAGCTTTACTTCCTTTTCCTCGTTTTCGGCATTGAAGCATTCACTTTCTTCGCTGCTATTCTTTCCGCATTTTTTATCGCAGCAGCTCACATTCTCTATCATGAACTGTGTAAGCAGTGCCGCTTTTTTATGCTCCGCTTCATCATCTTCATTTTTAAGTACAACACTTCGTACCGTCAGTTGAGCGTCTGATTCTTCCGCTTCATCAAAAAGATTTATTCGCTTTGCATCCTCTCTGCGAAGCGACAACGAATATCCCCTTAAGGTGACCTCGAGCGGGTCACCCAAGGGTGCTGCCTTTACCATTTTTATTTCTATGCCGGGCGTTATGCCCATCTCACTCATTCTGTGCTTGAGTTTTTCGTCCTCAACCGCAAGTGAATGCACCAATCCGCTTTCACCGATTTTAAGACTTGCAAGCGTGCGTCTTTGAGCCATATATCCTCCAAATACACCTAAAGCGTATTACTTCCGCATTATATATTCTTTAGCGTATTTTATTCTCTGTACGGATATAAGTCAATCAAAAAGTTAATTATCTCTAATATGCAATCCTTGCCGCCGTATCGTATTCGCCGCTTTCCTTGTCAAGTTTTATTCTTATGCTGTCTTGAGCATTGCTGTC
>JAZNWT010000040.1:0-2799 GCA_045593465.1 Clostridia bacterium | reverse complement strand
AAGTTATAACTTCAAGCCGCAGGCTTACAATTTTCTCTCCCTCAGTCACCTTACGGTGCCAGCTCCCTCATCAGAGGGAGCCAATGTTTGTGCTATCTATTAACTCACCGATAAAAGATAATATGTTTTTTACAGCCCCATTATATTTATTTCCCCACCTGTTTTCCGTCGCTTTTACAAAAGCGACCGGGGTTTAAGGGGTGGAACCCCTTATATTATACCGTCTTTCGACTGCCGTTTGAGTTGTAGTATTTTTGGAGAATGCTCCACGAAGTGTTAAGCATTGAATAGAAAATCTTATCGTCTGCATTTCCTTTTTCATTGAGATATGCTTCTATTGCCGCTATCTTTTCTTCCGAAATAAACAAAAGTGCCGAGTTGAGATTTCTATCCCTGCTTATAAAGCGTCTGCAAAGACCGAACATATAATTTATATCGTTGTCAAGCTCCATTGCCTTAACAAATTTAGGACGCGGACAGCCGATAAACGCCTTTGCAATATCGACATCCTTTTTCGATATGGTAACGAAAATTACCTTTTTCTTTCCGAATGTTATCTGCGATATGAGTATTGCGGCAAATATGAACATACAGCCGAATATTTCATTTATTCCCATCGGTTCACCCAATATAATTGCTCCGAACAGGACGGCAAAGAAGGATTCCGACGAGAGTATAAGCGAGGCAGCACTTGCTTCAACACGCTTTTGACCGATCGACTGGAAAGTGTATGCAACGCCGCATGAAAGTATACCCGAATAAAGTATAGCAGGTGCAACGGACATTATTGCGTTTATGTCTATCGTCTCAAGCAAAAGTGCGAATATCATTGATATTGTTCCTGCCGTAAAGAACTGAATACACGAGAGCAAAACAACGTCCACTCCGTTTTTTGCACGGTCTATCGTCATTATCTGGAACGCAAAGAATATCGAACAGCCCAATGTTATGCTGTCACCCTTTGAAAACACTACCGAACCCGTTCCGAAAAGGCAGAGGAAGTAAAGTCCGACAAGCATAAGTCCAACGCCCGTCCAAACATTCCACCTTATACGTTTTTTAAAGAAAAGCGATGAAAGAATAGGCACAAAAAGAACATAAAGTGCGGATAAGAACGCCGATTTTCCCGCTGTGGTAAACTCAATACCTATCTGCTGTAAGGAGGTTGCAAGGAAAAGAAACAAACCGCACAAGCCGCCCCACTTAAACGCCCTTGAAACGTTCGGCTTTTCGTAATCAAGACGTTTTTTGCCTCTGAAGTGAGAAGCTATTATAAACGGTATGAGAACTATACTTCCCAAAAGCGTACGTATACCTATAAACGTAAACGGCCCGACAGTACCCGAACCTATTTTCTGTGCAACGAAAGAACCGCCCCATATTATCGCGGCAGTGCAAAGAATTATTACGCACAGAAAGCTTCGTACGCTCTTTTTTTCCATAACATTTTACCTCAGATATTATATCATTCTATCTTTTGCATAAAACAGCCGAGTATGCGTATACTCAGCTATTTACAATATATCATTTTTCTGTTTAATTCAAGCAAATAAAAAAATATATTCTTTAAAACTTATATACCCTCCGCTCCAAGGAGCATACAGCGTACCGTAACACGGTATGAACCGCCCTTTGTACAGGTGAAAAGCGTCAAATCCCACTCTTCGGCTTTCATGAGTTCTATATCCGTGGGCATGAGCGTTTCGACAAGCACAATCTCATAACGGAAAACATTTGAATCAATATCGGTAAAAACTATCTCGTCACCCTCTTGAAGATTTTTTATGCTGCCGAAATGCCGCTTGTAATTGTGTGCGGCAATTATAAGATCGTTCAAATACACAGAACCGTCATATCTGCAAGGTGCTTCCTTGAGCTTTGAATAGCTCCACTCACTCATTATCGGCAATTCAAGCTCAAGCGAGGGTATGGACAATATTCCTATATACTCATTGCCCTCTATTTCCTTAGTGGGCATATCCATTTCGGGATTTATAATATAGTCGGGATATTCCACTTCCTCGGGAAGCAATGTTTCGTTAGGTGTGGGCATTGCTGTTGCTTGATGAGAATCTTTTTCCTCATAATCGTTTATCTGCTCTTCCAGCTTTAAAAGTGCATCTGAAACAAATCTTTCTGCCCGTTTTTCATCAATAAAATTATAAGCAATAAGAAAAAGAGCTGCCGTGATGCACAACAGCCCCACTACTATCAATATTAAGCCGCGTTTTTTAGTTTTCATCGTCTTTTTGCCTTACCTTTTACCGTCTGCGTCTTAAAACGCCGAGTGTTATAAATATAAGTCCTGCCACAAGAAGCAAAGGTATGGGCCACCAAAGCTGTCCCGTCTGCGGAAGCTTCGGCGGTTTTGGCGTGGGTATCGGGCGATATGTGGGTACGGGCGAGCCGCCGGGAGTAGGCGTGGGAGCCACTTCCTGCTTGAAAGTGTTGGTCAAAAGATATGTTACACCCTCAATAGTTACACTTACGGTGTAATTATCAAGCTCTGCCTCAACAACCATGTATTCACTGCTGCCGTCAAGATTTTCCCACGTATAACGCCAGTTGTTTTCTGCGTTAAGTATTACTGTATCGTAAATTTGACCGTCACGCAAAAGCGTTACTTCTATTTCGGGAGGACGGGAGTCCTCATGCCCCTCATCGTCCCACTTTTTAAGAACCTTTATTCTTTTAGGCTCAATATCATCACCGCCGTCGGGAGTAGGCGTTGCATCGGGTGACGGTGTCCACGTTGTTCCCGGTACAGGTGTTGCACTCGTATCGGGTGACGGTGTCCAC
>JAZNWT010000039.1:0-9163 GCA_045593465.1 Clostridia bacterium | reverse complement strand
TAATGATAGGCTTTTATAAGGATGAAGAAGCAACAAAGGCAACCTTTACCGAGGATGGCTGGTTTAAGACGGGCGATCTCGGAAGGTTCGGCAAGAAGGGCGTTTTGGAGATAAGCGGCCGTCAGAAGAACCTGATAATTCTTGCAAACGGCAAGAATGTTCACCCCGAAGAACTCGAAGATTATCTCATGGACCATATTCCGTACATAGAGGAAGTTGTGGTTTATGCTCCCGAAAAGGCATCCGAGGGAATGGGTTATATTTCGGCTACGGCATACCTTAATCCGGACTTTATTGCAGAGCATGGCGAAGAGCAGGCTAAAAAGCTTCTCGAAGAAGATGTAAGAAAGTGTAACCGTCAGCTTGCAAGTTATAAGCATATAAATAAAGTTCATCTCAGATTGACCGAATTTGAGAAGACTACTACAAAGAAGATAAAAAGACATATGATTGAAAAAGGAGAGTAATAAAATGTTTAATGTAATCAGAAAAGCACTTTTGGAGTATGTTGATGTTCCCGAAAGCGAAATTACGCCGGATACAAACGTTATTTCCGACCTCAACATGAATTCCTACGATTTCATAAGCCTTATAGGTAAGCTTGAGAGTGAACTCGGCATTGAAATTCCCGAGCGTGACCTCCGTCAGCTTGACACGGTCGGAAGTATTGACGAATACATTCGTAAAAAGATGAAGTTGTGATATACAGGCTTGAGAGACTGTTTACAAACAATAAGGAACAGCACGAAGCAGCAAAAAGGCTGTTAGCGTATGCTTTACGCCATGAATACGGCATAGTATACGATGAAAACAAAATAGAGAAGAATCAATGGGGAAAGCCGTACATTTCGGCTTTTCCTCAGATATTTTACAGCGTAACACATTGTTCTTCTGCCGTGGCGGTTATAACCGCACCGTATAGGGTAGGTATAGATACGGAAGCGGTAAGAGAGTATTCGCCTTTGGTGATAAATCGGGTGTGCAGTGAAGACGAGAAAGCATATATAGATGCTTCGCTTGATAAAAACACTGCGTTTTTCAGACTGTGGACGCTGAAAGAAAGTTATATAAAAGCACTCGGAATGGGATTGGCGTTTCCCATGAGGAAAGCTCCGTTTCATATTGGCGAAGCTTTGAAAGTTGAGACACCGCTTTGCGGTTGTCGGTTTAAACTTATCGAGAACGGTTCAAATGTTATAACGGCAGTATGTGCCATGAAAGAAAATATAAACGATGATCCGTTCATACTGCGTGATGTAAAATACACCGAAATATAGACTTTGAGCAAGTCAAAGGAGAATAGAATGGATAACGAAAACAAGAAAAAGTTAAATTCCGAAGCAGAAGAAGCAATCGAAGAAACCGTTGAAGAAGTCAAAGAAGCACAGGACGGCGTTGATACAACGCCGCATGAGACGACTTTTGTTTTTGACGATGAGGAAAAGATTCGAGAGAACGAGGAAAAGTCGATTCGTGCAAAGCGTAACAAGAATGCAGACACAGCTTCCGAGGACGAAATAGATTTCGAGTCGGCATCACGCAATAAAAAGCGTAACGATGAGCAGTTCCAAAAGAGGAATCGCGATAACCGTAAACGCAGAACTTTCAATGTTGACAAGATTGAAAGAGCGGACAATGCGGAAAAGTCTGAAAAGGCCGAAAAAACCGAAAAGTCCGAAAAAGAAAATGCAAATAACAAAAAGCAGGGCTCAAAGCAGAACAAAAAGTTTGAGCAGCATGATTATATAAAATTCGAGAATGTAAAGAAGATATACCGCATGGGCGAGGTCGAAATCGAAGCACTCGGCGGTGTTGACTTCTCGATTTCAAAAGGCGAGTTTGTAATAATCGCAGGTGCGAGCGGTGCCGGTAAGAGTACCATACTTAACATACTCGGCGGCATGGATAACCTTTCGAGCGGACGCATATTTGTTGACGGAAACGAAGTAAGCAAATACGACGAAAAACAGCTTATTTCATATCGCAGATATGATGTCGGTTTCGTTTTCCAGTTTTATAATCTGGTTCAGAATCTCAATGCACTTGAGAATGTACAGCTTGCAACACAGATATGCAAGAATCCTTTGGATGCATTGCAGACGATAAAAGACGTAGGTCTTGAGGAAAGAAAGAACAACTTCCCTGCACAGCTCAGCGGCGGTGAACAGCAGAGAGTTGCTATTGCAAGAGCACTTGCAAAGAATCCCAAGCTTTTGCTTTGCGATGAACCGACAGGTGCACTTGACTATAAGACGGGTAAGCAGATACTTAAGCTTTTGCAGGAGACCTCACGCAATACCGGTATGACGGTTGTTGTCATAACGCATAACCTGGCACTTACAGCAATGGGTGACAAGGTTATAAAGGTCAAGAGCGGTAAGATAGAGTCAATAGAGATTAACGAGAATCCTCTCGATGTAGATCTCATCGAATACTGAGAAAAAAGCAATATGTCGGTGAAAAATCGGCATAAGGAAGGGCAAAAGCATGAAAAAAGCTTTGTTGAAGGACTCGCTGCGTGAAGTTACAAAAACGTTTGCAAGATTCCTTTCAATATTCTTAATAGTTGCTGTCGGTGTCGGCGTTTTCGCCGGCATTAAGGCGGTTGCTCCGAACATGAAAAACACCTCCGATGTTTACTATGACCAGCAAAACCTCATGGATTTGCGTATACTGTCAACTTTCGGTCTTACCGAGGATGACTTGGAAGCGATACGTGCTGTCGAGGGAGTAGAACACGTAAAGGGTGCTTATTTTGTTGATGTCGTAACCACAATCGGTACTTTGGAAAAGGTATTTACCGTTCATTCCATGCCTTTTGATACAAGTGAAAGCAACATGGATTTCATGAACAGACCTCTGCTTGTTGACGGTCGTTATCCTGAAAAAAGCGGCGAGTGTGTAATCGAAAGTACGAATGTTATGGCGAGCGGTCTTGAAATAGGCAGTACTTTCACCGTTTCTTCCGGCAAGACGGATCCTATAACGAACACTCTCAAAACCGATACGTTCACTGTTGTCGGTGTCGCTCATTCTCCAATGTATCTCACCATGGATAAGGGTTCATCGGAAGTAGGAAGCGGTAAGATAGATTACTTCATGCTTGTTCCCGAGGATGACTTCAAATTTGAGGGCGGCACATATGAAGAAATATATACCGAAGCACTTGTTACAATAGCGGGTGCAAAGGAAGAAAGCTGTTATTCAAACGAATATGCCAAAATAATCGAACGTGTTTCCGCAAAGCTTGAAAACCTTGGCGGTGACAGAGCGGGTATACGTCTTGAAGAAATAAAGGCAATAGCACAGGAAGAACTTGATAAAGCAACAAAAGAGCTTGAAGCCGGTGAAAAAGAGTTCAACACTCAGATAGCCGACGGTCAGGCACAGCTTGATGCGGCATTGGCTGAGCTTTCACAGGCACAGGCAACGCTTGATACGGAAAAGAAGAATGCGGAGGCACAGATACTTAGTGCCGAAAAACAGATAATGCAGGGCGAAGCGGAGCTTGCGGCGGCACAGAAGCAGTACGACGAGGGTGTTATAGAATACAATAACGCAATGGTAGAGTATGGCGATGCAATAGCGGAGCTTGATGAAACTGCTTCACAGCTTAACAAGCTTAAGTCAAGAACTAACTCGCAGATTTCGGAGATACGCAAACAGCTTGCAAACGATCCCGAAATGAATTACATAGTAAAAACAGAGCTTGAAACCGCAATTCAGTGGCTTGAAGAAATTGTATCCTTGAGTAATGAAACGGCAGACACCGTTGATACGATGAACAACTTTGTTCAACAGCAGATGCAGACGGCAAAGCAGAGCCTTGAAGATGCAGAGGTCGAACTTGCAAATGCAAAGCAGCAGCTTGCGGATGCAAAGAGCGGCTTGAATACTCAGCAGAGTCAGGCAGAACGTGAATTTGCCGCAGCACAGGCACAGATAGATGCAGGCTGGGTAGAATACGAAGCTGCAAAGGCAGAATTTGAAACAAAGAGAGCCGAAGGCGAGCAGGAGCTTGAGGACGGCAGAGAACAGGTAGTAAGAGCACAGCAGGAGATAGACAGAATTTCCGAGCCCACATGGTACATACTTGACAGAAATATGCTTTACAGCTATGTGGACTATGAAATGACGGCGGACAGAATGGACGCTTTGGCAACCATCTTCCCGATGATATTCTTCCTCGTTGCGGCACTTGTTTGCTACACGACCATGACAAGAATGGTTGATGAACAGCGTGGAATAATGGGCACATACAAGGCTCTCGGTTACAGCAACTCAAGCATAGCCGCAAAGTATACGGGCTATGCAGCAGTAGCAAGCTTGACGGGCGGCATAATAGGTGCATATATAGGCGTATTGCTGTTCCCCGAATCCATATTCAATACATGGCGTTTGATGTACGCATTGCCGGATATGATAAGAGTTTCTCAGTGGCCCATAATGATAATCGGCACGGTTGCCGCAGCCGCAATTACGGTTGCCGCCGCATACGTTGCCTGCCGTAAGGCACTCAAGGAAAATGCTTCACAGCTTATGCGTCCCAAGGTTGCAAAACAGGGTAAGCCCATGTTCCTTGAAAAGGTGCCTGCTGTATGGTCCAAACTCAATTACAGCCAGAAAGTCACCTGCAGAAATATCTTCATGTACAAGAAGCGTTTCTTCATGGCTATAATCGGTGTTATAGGCTGTTCTGCACTTTTGGTTGCAGGCTTCGGTCTTAACGACTCCATAAGTCAGATTGTAAATCGCCAGTTTAACGAGATATTTAAGTATCATTTGGCAGTAAAGCTTGATCCGAATGTTACCGAACAAGACAAACAGGCGGTATTGGCTGATATTGGGGCATACGAGGAGGTTGCTGATGTAATGGTGGCAACACAGATGAACGCAAGTGTTGAGCAGGACGGTGAAACACTTTCCGTAACACTTATTGCAACCGATGATGCAGAGAAGTTTACAGACTACTTCACGCTCAGAAACCGTAAAACAAGAGTTGAGTTTGAAATGCCGCAAAGCGGTGTTGTAATAAGCGAAAAGCTCGCTAAAGAGCTTGGCGGCGTGGGTGTCGGAGATACGATATCGCTCAATAACGGTGACGGCATAACCAGAAAGGTTACCGTTGCAGGCATAACAGAGCAGTATGTATATCACTTTGCATATATTACGCCGGAATACTACAAGGAAGTATATAACTTAAGAACCACGCAGAACAGCATAATGGTCAAGTTTACCGAAACCAATTCAGAACTTGAAAACCGTATCGGTAATGAGCTTATGAAGAAAGAGGGCGTTGTAGCGTCGGTATCGTTCTTCACGGATATGGCAACAAAGTTTGAAGATACGATAAGCAGCCTTAATGCGATAGTCGTACTCATAATTGCCTGTGCCGCATTGCTTGCATTTGTTGTTCTCTACAACCTCACGAACATCAATATAAGTGAGCGTACCCGTGAGATAGCAACATTTAAGGTATTGGGCTTCTATGACAGAGAAATTGCAAAGACAGTATACAGAGAGAATCTCATACTCACATTCATAGGTGGTTTGATAGGTCTTGTTGCAGGTATCGGCTTGCACGGAATAATCCTGTCAAGTATAGAACAGTCCGGAATCATGTACGGCGACTATATCGCACCGTTGAGCTTTGTAATCTCGTTTGGTATGACGTTTGTATTCACATTGCTTGTCAACTTGCTTATGAACGGTAAGATAAAGAAGATACCGATGATAGAATCACTCAAATCGGTAGAGTAATTTAAAACTAAAAAATCAAGCACGGTTATGTGCTTGATTTTTTGGATAATCGTATATCATGAAAGGAGGAAGAATGGAAAAAGTAAAGCAGACAAAGCCGATGGTATACATTGCACTGTTTGTTGTTGTAATGGCATTGTGTTCATGGATAAGTATACCCTCTTTCATACCATTTACACTTCAGTTGTTTGCAATAGCTTCGGCATTATTGCTTTTGGGCGGCAAGTATGGCACAGCTGCGGTTTTTGTGTATTTGTTGCTTGGCTTGGTCGGCTTGCCTGTTTTTTCTTTCTTCACCGGCGGCATCGGTGCATTTGCTTCTCCAAACGGAGGTTTCCTGTTCGGATTTTTAATGATGGCGATCCTATACTGGATGATAACAAGCTTGTTTAAAGATACACCTGCATCCCGTATATGCGGTTTTATTTTCGGAATGCTCATGTGCTACCTTTGTGGAATAACGCATTATGTGTTCGGATATCTGCCTGCCGGCATGGGTATCAACGGTGCTGTGACGGCATTATCAACATGTGTGCTTCCATTCATTATTCCCGATGCGATAAAAATCACGCTTGCATTTTTGCTTTCAAACAGAATTACCAAGCATATTAAGCTTTAAAAGGAGAGTTTTTTATGAGTTCAAAGGTTTATTTTACAAAAGATATTTCGGATAAAGGCTTGCTTAAAGTATATGAAGCACTTAATATTGAGCTTTACGGCAAGGTTGCGGTTAAAATATCCACGGGAGAACCCGGCGGAAAACATTTTTTAAAGCCCTCGCTTATTGCACCGCTTGTTAACAGGCTAAACGGCACAATAGTTGAATGCAACACTGCATATAAAGGAAAACGCAAGGATTCCAATGACCATTGGCAGGCGATAAAAGACCATGGCTTTTTTGATATTGCACCCTGCGACATAATGGACGAGGACGGCGAAAAAACACTGACGGTGAATAACGGTTTTCATCTTAAAGAAAATTTCGTGGGCAAGAATATTGATAAATATGATTCAATGCTCATACTCTCGCATTTTAAAGGTCATGTAATGGGCGGCTTTGGCGGTGCACTTAAAAATATGTCGATAGGCATAGCATCGGACAGGGGCAAGATATGGATACATACGGCAGGGCGAAGCGATGATTTAAAGTATGCGTTCAAAGGCGAGCAGAATCCGTTTTTGGAGTCGATGGCGGATGCCTGCAAATCGGTGATCGAATATATGGGAAAAGAGAATTTTGCATATATAAGTGTGGCAAACAATCTGTCTGTTGACTGTGACTGCGACTCGCATCCTGCACCTCCTCAAATGGCGGACATAGGAATATTTGCTTCGCTTGATCCCGTTGCACTTGACCAAGCCTGCGTTGATGCTGTTTATTCTTCTGAGGATAAGGGAAAAGCGGCACTTATCGAACGCATGGAGTCAAGAAATGCTTTCCTTATACTTGAAGCTTCTGAAAAACACGGTTTGGGAAGCAGGAAGTACGAGCTTACAGATATTGACGGTGAGGGATAAAGTATGACAAAACGCAAGAAAATAGTGTTAATCGCTTTGGCGGCAGTGCTTATTATTGCAATGCTGCCCTTTGCGTTGAGTGCATATGTATCTTTGAGTACGAAAAGCAGAATAATAAGCGTTGATGAAGCGGCGAATATGGACTTTGACTGCATACTTGTTTTAGGTGCAGGCGTATGGGGAGAAAATGATGAAGCAAGACCGAGCCATATGCTTGAGGACAGGCTTAAAGTAGGTATTGAGCTTTATAAAAACGGTGCGGCAGATAAAATTATAATGAGCGGCGACCATGGACAAAAAGACTATGACGAAGTGAATGTTATGAAAGCGTTTGCGATAGAAAACGGCGTAGTTTCACAAGATGTTTTCATGGACCATGCAGGCTTTTCAACCTATGAGAGCGTGTATAGGGCAAAAGAAGTATTTTTGGCAAAGAAAGTACTTATAGTTACTCAGGAGTATCATCTGTACCGTGCAATATATGATGCCCGTGCTTTGGGACTTGAAGCGTACGGCGTATCGGCCTCTTTAAGAGATTACGGCGGACAGGCATATTATGATCTTCGTGAGGTTTTAGCAAGGGATAAGGATTTTATATACTGCATATTCAAGCCGAAACCCACTTATTTGGGAGAAACGATATCGGTATTCGGTGACGGCAATGTGACCAACGATTAAATTTACAAAAAGACTGCATAAGTTCACATAGTGTTCTTGTGCAGTTCTATTTTTATGCTTATAGTATGTATGCATGAAATATGGTTAAAATGGCAGAAAATAATGCAGGAGGCGTATCATTACATGGAAACAGCAAAGAAAAAGAAGAAAATTTGGCCGTGGATAGTATTGGGAGTAGTTCTTATACTTATAATTTGGCTGGTTGTATCATGTTCATCGGCGGCTAAAAAAATGACGGAAGCCACATATGTTACACATACCGTAACGAGGGGCGATATCAGCTCAACCATAACGGGAAGCGGCAAAACGGAGGCTTTTGACAGTGTTGAAATAGAGCTTCCGCTTGGTATTGAAACCGAAGACATTATTGTTAAAGCAGGTGACAGTGTAAGTGTGGGAAGTGTGCTTGCAACGCTTGATACGGAAAGTGTAAGCTATTGTGCCGCACGGCTTTCGTCTGAAATTTCAGCACTTGATATGCAGCTTGCAACGAAGGATACGCAGGATAAAATATATGCTCCCGTAAAAGGCAGAGTTAAGGATATAAAAGCTTTTGAAGATGACGGTGTGGTTGAAATTATAAACAGCCACGGCTCGCTTTTAACAATATCCTCCGACAATCTTATGCGTGTTGAAATAGAAACAGAGCAGGATATTTTGATAAATACCGAAGTTACGGTAAAATGGGCTGACGGCGAAGAAGAAGGTAAGGTTATCGGCAGGCTTGCAAACGGTTATATAATAACACTTGATGATGAAGAAGCTCCGTATGGCGAGAGTGTGCAAATATTTTTAAACGGTGAAGCCATTGGAGAAGGCGTGCTTGAAATAAATTCGCCGGTTTATGTATATGGTATAGGCGGCATTATTAAAGATATCCATGTTGATGTCAACGAGAAAGTAGATGCAGGTGAAAAGCTTTTCTCAGTAGAGGACGGTGCGTTGAGCGATAGCTATGTTCAAACCTTGCACACAAGGAATGAAAAGGCTGAAGAGCTTAAAAAAGTAATAGCCTATCTTGAAAATCCCGTTGTAGTTTCCGATGTTGAGGGAATAGTCGCACAGGTAAATGGCGGTGAAAATTCCGTGGATTATTCGGTACAGAGTGCAGCGTATCCCATGGCGACCGAAACGGAATCTTCTGCTTTGTTTGTAATACATACGGGTGGTGCCGTTAAAATGAATATTGATGTTGATGAAATGGATA
>JAZNWT010000038.1:0-23847 GCA_045593465.1 Clostridia bacterium | reverse complement strand
TGCAATGATTCTTTTTTTCATGAGCTTTCACTCCTTTTTATTCAATAATACCATTTTTTTGCAACAAAGTTGTAAATTAAGTGTTACTGAATTAAAAAGAGATTTATTACAAAATGTCTATATATTCTCCCGAAAGGGCTTTGTTCATACTGCGAACGGCACAGAATTTGCCGCACATACTGCAAGTGTCGCTGTGATCATTTTCGGGCAATCGGCTGTTGCGAATCTCCCTTGCGGTCTTTTCGTCCAAAGCACAGGCAAACTGGGCTTCCCAATCAAGCTTTTGTCTTGCCTCTGCCATTTTATCGTCTATATCCCTTGCATGGGGTATTCCCTTTGCTATATCCGCCGCATGAGCCGCAATTTTCGAAGCGATTATGCCCTGCCTTACGTCTTCATTATCGGGAAGTCCCAAATGCTCCGCTCTTGTTACATAGCATAAGAACGCCGCACCGTTCATTGCGGCAACCGCTCCGCCTATCGCTCCCGTTATATGGTCATAGCCGGGAGCTATATCTGTTACAAGAGGCCCCAAAACATAGAAAGGTGCACCCATGCAGACACTCTTTTGTATCTCCATATTTGCGGCGACCTGATTGAGCGGCATATGTCCCGGTCCTTCAACCATTACCTGAACATTGTGTGCCCATGCACGCTTTGTAAGCTCGCCCAAGCGTACAAGCTCCTCTATCTGACATACATCGCTTGCATCGGCTAAGCAGCCCGGTCGGCAGGCATCGCCCAAGGATATCGTAACATCGTATTCCTCGCAGATATCGAGTATCTCGTCGAAATATTCATAGAAAGGATTTTCGTTTCCCGTCATGCACATATAGGCAAAAACCAGGCTTCCGCCCCTGCTGACTATATTCATTTTGCGTTTATGATTTTTTATCTGTTCTACGGTCTTTTTTGTTATGCCGCAATGAAGCGTTACAAAGTCTACTCCGTCTTTTGCGTGAAGCCTTACAACCTCTATAAAATCCCTCGGAGTAAGCTCGCTCAAATCACGCTTATAATGTATAACGCTGTCATACACGGGCACTGTGCCGATCATTATGGGACATTCGCTTGTAAGCTTTCTCCTGAACGGCTGTGTATCGCCGTGGCTTGAAAGATCCATTATCGCATCCGCACCAAGCTCTATTGCACTTAACACCTTTTGCATTTCAACATCATAATCCTTACAGTCCCTTGAAACGCCCAGGTTTACATTGACCTTTGTACGAAGCATACTGCCAACACCCTCGGGGTCCAAGCATTTATGAAGCTTATTTGCACAAATAACAACCTTTCCCTCGGCTACAAGCTTCATTAAAGCTTCCTCGCTCATATGCTCCTTTTTTGCAACGATTTTAAGTTCGTTCGTTATGATGCCCTTTCTTGCCGCATCCATTTGAGTCGTATATCCGCTCATTTTTTGTTCCTCCGTTTTTGCATTTTTATGGGGGGCATAAATGCAAAGAGCAAAAAAGCGGATATGCCGCACAAGACATATCCGCTCAATTAAACGCTGTATATCCCTACGTTGGCATTATCCAAATCAGGTTACGGGTCTAAGCAAACAGCTTACTCTCAGCCTGCTTTTTCGCAAGCTCCCCTTTTGCAATCATTATACACCAAAAAATCATTTTTGCAACACCAATATATTTACACCGAGAATATGAACAATTTGTGATATCTTCATCTTGACAATGCACTTTTAAAGTCGGATAATATTTAAAATAGGTTTTGTTAGGATAAGGAGTGTGAATTTATGCTCAAGAAACGAAGAAGTCTTATAGATCCCGGTGATTTCACGGTAGATGAGTTATATTCCCTTTTAAAGCTTGCAAACAGTATTCAACAACAGCCTGAGAAATATTCTCATGTTTGTGACGGAAAGCTGATGGCAAGCCTTTTTTATGAGCCCTCAACGAGAACGAAGTTTTCGTTCGATGCCGCAATGAACCGTTTGGGCGGCAGAGTTTTGGGCTTTGCGGACCCCAGCACCACAAGTGCAACAAAGGGTGAAACGCTTGCAGACAGTGCAAAGATTGTTTCACAGTATGTAGATTTAATAGTTTTGCGTCACCCCAAGGAGGGAACGGCACTTCACTTTTCACGCCATGCGGACTGTCCCGTTATCAACGCAGGTGACGGCGGCCATCAGCACCCCACGCAAACGCTTACAGACCTTTTGACCATAAACTCCTATAAGGGTAGGCTTACAGGTCTTAAAATAGGTCTTTGCGGCGACTTGAAGTTCGGAAGAACGATACACAGCCTGGTTACCTGTATGTCAAGGTTTGATGATATAAGCTTTGTATTCATCTCTCCCGATGAATTGAAAATGCCTGCATACGTAACCGACATACTTGACGCAAAGGGTATTTCCTACACAGAAACGAGCGAGCTTGAATCAAGCATAAGCGACCTTGATGTGCTTTATATGTCAAGAGTACAGCGTGAACGCTTTGTAAGCGAAGAAGAATATGAGCGTTTGAAGGACGTATACATTCTCACCAACGAAAAGCTTACACACGCAAAGGAAGATATGATAATACTTCACCCCCTGCCCCGTGTTAACGAGATTTCTCCCGAAGTGGATAAGGACAAGCGTGCGGTATACTTCAATCAGGCACGCTACGGTATGTTCATAAGAATGGCACTTATAATGACACTTTTGGGCTTTAACGAGGAGGTAAATCCCTATGCTTAATGTTTCCGATATAAAAGAAGGCGTAGTTTTGGACCATATCCCTTGCGGACAGGGCTTCTCAATATTCAAGCATTTAAAGCTTGACACTTTGGACGCTGTTGTTGTGCTTCTCCGCAACGTAGACAGCGAAAAGCTCGGCAAGAAAGATATAATAAAAATCGAAACCGGCATGGAAATAGACGTTGATGTTCTTGGCCTTTTGGCACCCGGCATCACGGTATCCTACATACACGACGGTCAGTGTTCAAAGAAAGTACAGCTTTCACTTCCCGAAAAGGTCGTGGGTACGCTTGTATGCAAAAACCCCAGATGCGTTTCCCACGTAGAAACGATAGACGATATAGTTTTCACACTTGTCGATAAGGACACAAAGGAGTATTCATGCGAGTACTGTGAAACTCGCTCCAAATTATAAAAATGGGTTACACATTCAAAAACGCAACCATAGTTGATGCAGAGTCTGTTCGCACGGGTGATGTTTCCGTTGAAAACGGCATGATATGCGACGGGATTTTCGATAACGAGATAGACTGCACAGGTCTTACTTTGATGCCTGCACTTGTGGATCTGCACACGCATTTAAGAGATCCCGGCTATCCTCAAAAGGAAACGATAGAAAGCGGTATGAAAGCGGCATTAAAAGGCGGCTTTGCAACGCTTTGTGCAATGGCAAACACGCTTCCCGTGTGTTCGACCGTGAAGCTTATAAATAAAAATCACGAAAAAGCTCAGGAGCTTTCACTCTGCCGTCTTTATCAGTGCGGAGCACTCGGTGTCGATATAAAAGACATCACCGCAACCGACAGGGAGGCACTTTCAAAGGTTACTCCCATGCTCACGAATGACGGCAACACCATTTTTTCGGACGCTTTTATGGAAAGAGCACTTATCGATTCCGAAAAGTACGGTTTTATAATAAGCACGCACTGCCAGCCTGAAGCGGATATCGTACGTCGTGATATCGGGCTTTTGAAAAAGCACGGCGGTAACCTCCATGTGGGACATATAAGCTTAAAAGAAACTCTCGATATGATAATACAAGCAAAAAACGAGGGCTTGCCCTTAAGTTGTGAGGTAACCCCCCACCATCTTTTTGCTTATGACAATCCGTATAAGGTGAATCCGCCTATGCGTACAAAGGCTGACGTTGAAGCACTTATCGAGGGAATTAAAAGCGGATATATAGACTGTTTGGCAACCGACCATGCACCGCATACAGTTGAAGATAAGGCGGCAGGCATGGCAGGAATATCGAATATTGAATACGCTTTGTCGGTTTGGCTTCACGTATTCACGGAAAACAATATTCCGCTCACAACACTTTGCCGCATGAGCTCATACAATCCCGCAAAACGCATAGGCATAAGCGAAAGGCTTATAAAGACGGGCTGTGTAGCAGACCTTGTGCTTGTTGACACAAACAGAATATACACAATAGAAACACAGGACATGATATCACGCTCACACAATACGCCTTTTGCAGGCCGTAGGGTGCGTGGAAAAGTTAAACTCACAATGGTAGAAGGAGAAATTCGTTATGTTGATGGACAAATTGGCAAATAGAGCAAACAAGGTAGGCCCCGTTTGTTTGGGACTCGATACTCAGGTGTCGTTCCTGCCCGAATATATAGCAAAGAAAGATATTGATATAGGCGAAAAGTTTTTTGAATTCAACCGTGCAATAATAGACGCAACTTTCGATGCTGTCGCCTGCTTCAAGGTTCAGATCGCCTGCTATGAGGCACTTGGCATGAGCGGCATGGAAGCATTCAGAAAAACGGTCGAATATGCAAGAAGCAAGGGTTCAATCGTCATTTCCGATGTTAAGAGAGGCGATATCTCATCAACCGCAACGCAGTATGCAAAAGGTCATTTCGAGGGTGATTTCGAGACCGATATTATGACTATAAACGCATATATGGGCATTGATGCAGTCTCCCCCTACTTCCCCTATATCGAAAAAGAAAAGGCACTCTTTTTGCTTGTAAAAACCTCAAATCCCGGCAGCGGCGATTTTCAGGATATACTCACAACGTCCAACGAAGAAGTTTATCTTCGTGTTGCAAAAAAGGTTGAGGAATGGGGTGCTCCCTATATAGGCGAATCCTCATACAGTGCACTCGGTGCAGTAGTCGGTCTTACCTACCCCGAAGAATTCCTCCGCATAAAGGAAGTTATGCCCCATACATTCTTCCTCATTCCCGGCTACGGTGCACAGGGCGGCACAGGCAAGGATGTTGCAAAGGTATTCGGTGACAAGATTTGCGGCGTTGTAAACTCATCACGAGGTCTTATCTGTGCATACAAGGGCAAGACGGATAACGAGGATTTCGCATCATATGTGCGTGAAGCAACGCTTTCCATGAACGAGGATATAACAAAGTGGCTGTAATTCTGCAAAACAAAAAAATAGCAACCGACATTTTTATGATGAAGGTGTCGGGGGTTGAAAATTGCGGTAAGGAAGGTCAGTTCTTCATGCTGTCCGTAAATTCACCGCTTTCAACCGATCCTCTTTTAAAACGCCCCATCAGCATTTTTGACAGCGAGGGCGATACCGTAACATTTGTATACAGAGTTGTAGGCAGAGGTACCGAAATACTTGCAAACATGAAAGAGAACGATACTCTTGATTTAATCGGGCCTTTAGGCAACGGCTTCACGCTTTATGATGAAGATGCTATCATCATCGGCGGCGGCATCGGCATTGCACCGCTCTACAAGCTCACAAAAGAACACGCTTCAATGTTCCCCGATAAAAAGCGTACTGTTTACTTGGGATACACAAACGAAACATTCCTGCTTGATGAATTTTCAAAGCTTGAAAATACCAATGTGGAATATGATATCGGCGGCTACATAACCGAAAAGGTAGATTTTTCAAAGGGAACACTTGTTTACACCTGCGGCCCCGAGCCCATGATGCGTGCAGTGCATAAGCTTTCACCCATCAAAACGATAGTATCCACCGAGAGCCGTATGGCTTGCGGCGTGGGTGCCTGCTTGGGCTGTACAATAAAAACGGTAAACGGGAATAGGCGTGTCTGCAAGGACGGCCCCGTTTTCTTGGGCAGTGAGGTGTTCTATGAGTAATATTCTTGAAACCAAAATAATGGGCGTTACGCTCAAAAACCCCGTTATTGCGGCATCGGGAACATTCGGTTTCGGTGAGGAATACAGCGAATACACCGATGTTTCACGCCTTGGCGGAATAAGCGGTAAAGGTCTTACATTGAACGGTTCCTGCGGTAATAGCGGCATCAGAATAGTTGAATCCCCCTCGGGGCTTATGAACAGCATAGGTCTTGAAAATCCGGGCGTTGATGTTTTTGTCAACGAAAAGTGTGCAATTATGCGTGAAATGAACACGGCAATAATCGCAAACCTTGGCGGTCATTCCGAGGAAGATTATATTTTGGGTGCCATGAAGCTTGATAATGCAGACATAGACATACTTGAGCTTAACATCTCATGCCCCAATGTAAAATGCGGCGGAATGTCATTCGGTACGGACCCGCATTTTGCAGGTGAGCTTGTTGCAAAAATAAGGAGCATCACCAAAAAGCCCCTGCTTGTAAAGCTTACCCCCAACGCACCCGACATTATTGCAGTAGCAAAGGCTTGCGAGGATAACGGTGCTGACGGTGTATCGCTCATAAACACGCT
The DNA here is from genome assembly GCA_045593465.1 of Clostridia bacterium. Taxonomy (GTDB): domain Bacteria; phylum Bacillota; class Clostridia; order Christensenellales; family CAG-138; genus RGIG3096. The sequence goes on along the minus strand of JAZNWT010000038.1, from coordinate 17,480 downwards.
TTTGGGTATGGCAGTTGACGTTAAGCGTAAAAAAGCGGTATTTAACAATATTTATGCCGGCTTTTCGGGCCCTGCGGTAATGCCCGTTGCACTCAGAATGGTACATCAGGTAGCACACAACGTAAATATTCCCGTAGTGGGCATGGGCGGCATTACCACAGTAGAAGATGCACTTGCGTTTATGATGGTCGGTGCAAGTGCAATTCAGGTCGGCACGGCAACATTCTATGATCCCAACGCAATGGTAAAGATAGTTGACGGACTTGAAGCATATGCAAAAGAAAACAATCTTAACAATATAAGTGAAATAGTAGGAATTATATAGGAGGAAATATACATGACACAGGAACAGGCAATTGCAATTTTGAAAGAAACAGATGCTTTTTTGGAAGGTCACTTCCTTTTGAGTTCGGGCTTGCACAGCGGCGGATACTGCCAGTGTGCAAAGCTTCTCCGCTTCCCCGACAAGGCTGAAGCAGTGCTTTCTAAAGTTACGGAGCAGGTGAAAGACCTCCCCATAACAAAGGTTTGCGGCCCTGCAATGGGTGGTGTTATAGTTTCATACGAGCTTGCACGCCAGCTTAACAAGGAAAGCATTTTCACAGAGCGTAAAGATGGCGAAATGCAGCTTCGCCGTGGCTTCACAGTCGGTGAGGGCGACAATATTCTCATAACGGAAGACGTTGTAACAACGGGCAAGTCCACACTTGAAACGGTCGAAGCACTTGAAAAGCTGGGTGCAAAGGTAATAGGCGTTGCCTGCATAGCAGACAGACGCGGTGCAGACAGCCCCCTCACTCTTCCCGTTTACAGTGCTGTAAAGCTTGATATCAAAACATATTCACCCGATGCCTGCCCCCTCTGCGACGAAGGCAAGATAGAACTTGTAAAGCCCGGTAGCCGTGAATCCTTGGGCAAATAAGTTTCAACCGTATAAAGCCCACCGAAGGTTTTTGCTTTCGGTGGCTTTCCTCATTTTTACCTAAGGAGAATTTATGGACTTTTCCAATCCGTTTTTCGTTGCCGCACAGATAGCAAACCTGCTCAACATAATAGTTACCATTGCGGCATTCCAGTTTAAAAAACTGCCTCATATACTTTTGGGTAATGTGGCAAGCAATGTTCTGCTTGCACTTAATTATGTTTTTCTGGGTGCATTTTCGGGTGCTTGGGTTGGCACACTTGCGGCAATACAAACCATAGTGATTTATTTCCTCGACAAAAAGCAAACCAAGAAGCAGACAAGATTGTATCTTTTAGTGCTTTTCTCGGTGATGTATATAATCGGCACAGCCATTGTATACAAACAATGGTTCGATTGCATTTCCTGCATATGTGCACTTTTATATGTTGCGTCGATATTACAGACAAACCCGAAAAACCTGCGTCGTTTTTCCTTTGTGAATATGTCGTTATGGATAGTTTACGACATCTGTGCAGGAGCATATACCACAATAATAACCCATGTCTTGGTGCTTTCATCAATCATCATTGCAATGATAAGACTCGATATCAACCGCAACAAGGCGTGATTTTTCGTGGGGCTCTGCCCCACACCCCGGTCGCTTTTGTAAAAGCGACAGAAAACAAGCATAAAAGAAATACAGTCATAAACCCTACGTCACGACTTTTGTGACGTAGGGTTTTCATTCATATGCCCAAAGGGCATATATCATATTGCGAAGCGATATATCACCCGCTCCCTTTGGAGCGGATATCATTTCTTCACGATAGTCCCACTATTGTGCCGTCGTCTGAAATATCCATATGATTTGCGGCAGGAACCTTGGGCAGTCCGGGCATTGTCATTATGCTTCCCGTAAGAGCAACTATAAAGCCTGCACCTGCGGCTATTCTAAGCTCTCTGACGGTGATTTTAAAGCCTTTGGGTGCACAGAGCAAGGTTGGATCGTCCGAGAACGAATACTGCGTTTTAGCCACGCATACGGGCATTTTATCGTATCCGAGCTTCTTTATTGTTTCAAGCTCCTTCATTGCAGAATCGGTGAATATAACTCCATCTGCACGGTATATTTCTTTTGCTATGGTTTCAAGCTTGCTCTCTACGCTTTCTTTTTCATCATATATGGGTGCGAATTTTGCTTCACCCTTTTCCAAGACCTCTACAACCTTGTTTGCAAGCTCTATTCCGCCTTCTCCGCCCTTTGCGAAAACTTCGGTAAGTGCGAATGATGCACCGCACTTTTCACAGCGTGAACGCAAAAGCTCAAGCTCTTTATCCGTATCCTGTGCAAAACGGTTTATTGCAACTATTACGGGAACACCGTATTTTTTAAGATTGTCTATATGCTGTTCAAGATTTGCAATACCTTCGTCCAACGCCGCGAGATTTTCCTGTGAAAGCTCGGTCTTTGCTACTCCGCCGTTCATTTTTAGAGCCTTTACCGTTGCAACAAGAACCGCAGCATCGGGCTTTAATGAAGCAAAGCGGCACTTTATATCGAAGAATTTCTCCGCACCGAGGTCTGCACCGAAGCCTGCTTCGGTTATAACATAATCCGCAAGCTTCAAGCCTATGCGTGTTGCGGTCACGGAGTTACAGCCGTGTGCAATATTTGCAAACGGTCCGCCGTGAATTATTGCAGGCGTATTTTCAAGTGTCTGAACCAGGTTGGGCTTTATTGCGTCCTTTAAAAGCAATGCCATTGCACCCGTTGCATGCACATCATCCGCCGTTATTGCTTCACCCTTTGTGTTGTAAGCCACAACCATGCGTGCAAGGCGTGCCTTCAAGTCTGAAAGATCCTTTGCAAGACAGAGAATAGCCATTATTTCGGAAGCAACGGTTATGTCAAAGCCCGACTCACGCATTACGCCGTCGGTTTTTTTGCCCAAGCCGATAACGATATTTCTCAAAGCACGGTCGTTCATATCAACAACACGCTTCCACACAACACGCTTTGGATCTATATCCAAATCATTTCCCTGCTGCAAATGATTGTCCACCATTGCCGCAAGCAGATTATGTGCCGCTGTTATTGCATGAAAATCGCCCGTGAAGTGCAAATTTATATCTTCCATGGGAACAACCTGTGCATAGCCGCCGCCTGCCGCACCGCCCTTTATTCCAAAGCACGGTCCGAGTGAGGGTTCACGCAAAAGCGTTACGGCATTTTTGCCTATTTTGTTCAAGCCCATTGAAAGACCTACATTTACTGTTGTTTTACCCTCTCCTGCCGGTGTGGGGTTTATAGCGGTAACAAGAACAAGCTTACCGTCCTTTTTATCCTTTAAACGCTCTAAAATATCAAGGGAAAGCTTCGCCTTGTATTTTCCGTACATTTCAAGCTCATCTTCATAAACGCCAAGCTTTTGAGCTATTTGCGTTATATTGAGCATTGTGGCTTCCTGTGCTATTTGAACATCCGTTTTCATTTTTTATCTCCTTTCAAAGCATTACGCTTAAGCTTAATTTTTAATATTATCCGCATAAATGCAGATACGAGTATTATGCCCAATGCAAGTGCCGCCGCAAGCTTCAAAGTATGCACAAGCTTATCCGAGAAAACATTCATCTGTCCTTCAAATGCGGAAGCTATCGTATAATACAGCGAGCTGCCCGGAATAAGCGGTATCAGCGACGGTATTATAAAGGTTGTGGTTGGAGTTTTTAAACACCTTGCAAGTATTTCCGAGTATACGGTTATAAGAGAGGATACAATAAAATAGCATATTGCTTCATCGGCAATGAAGCTGTTAAGTATCAAAAAAATCGTCCAGGAAATTGCTCCGCCAATCGTTGTGAATACGAGTTTTTTCCCACGTACATTATAAAGTGCGGCAAAACAGGCAACGCCGATTGCACCCGAAACCACCTGCGTTATATGGGCAGCAGTCATATTAAGCCACACCCCCCATTATAAACGTCACCGCAAAATATCCTGCGGCTATAGCAAGTGTTGAAAGTACTGCATCGGTTGTTCTGAGCATTCCTGCAATACTGTCACCCACAAAAAGGTCTCTCAAAGCGTTTGTAAGGCCCGTACCGGGAATAAGCAGCATTATACAGCCAATCATCATTTTATCGACTGCAGGGATAAGCCCCGCTTTAAAAACAGCAAAAGTATAGACCGCCGCCGCCATTGAAGCAAGCAATTTTGAGAACACATTATTCATGTGTGTTTTTTCTGCAAACAGTGTTGCAAAATATATTATACAGCCTGCAATGAACGCATAGCACGACTCTTTAACCAAGCCGCCGAAAAAGAGAGTAAACGAAGCCGCCATAACAGCATTTGCAAGCAGTTCCACCCACTTCGGATGCTTTTTTCCGTGCTTTATACGTTCAAACTGTTCTTCAAAATTATCGGGTATGCTCCCCTCTTTGCATATCCTGCGTGAAAGCTCATTCAGCTTATCGAGCTGTTCCATGTCAGGCACAGCCCCTTTTACTTCGCGTGTTTGAGTATAAATATTACCGTTTTCATCAACTATGGTTGCTATTATACTTGATGTTATCGTGAATAAATCTATCCGTTTTGCTCTGCACGCAATGCATATACGGCGTATACTGTCCTCAACACGGTGTACCTCACCGCCGCATATGAGCATTTGCTCGCCAATATCAAGTGCACATTTAAGCAGTTTTTCCATAAAAAGCAATCAATCTCCAAAGACACAAAATTCAATTGATAAATTTATAACTTGCTCTGTTTTATTATACCCGTTTTGCAAATATTTTCAATCGTCAACAGTAAAATTAAGGTCTAATAAAAAGCACCAACTAAGCCCATTAGAACAGTTGATGCTTATATTTCTTTAAATTGCAACCAAGCAAGAATCGGTTTAACCGCAAACACCCATGAATCCATTTTTATTCATCGTACAAAAACTCGTGCAATTTTTCAACATTGTACGGCAAATCTATGGATAATACCGCTTTTCCCTGTATTCTTGCATACTTCCAACCGCCGTCAAACGGAACATGGTTCTGCTCCAATTCTATTACATTTGACGAATCCAAAATTTCCATTGCAAGAGTGAATAACTTATCTGCCGGAATATTTGTTTTTACATTTTCAAGCAAGAAGTCCAAAAGCTCCATTACAAGCTTTGCATTGTAATTTCGAGCAAGATCGGCATACATCTTCAATATTACCTTACGCTGCCTTGTATCTCTCTCGAAAACTCCGCCAACACGCCTGCATCTTGAATATATAAGTGCTTCTTCACCGTTCATAATGATGGTCTGATCCTTTACGGAGTACTTGTCGGTATGAAGCTGTTTGTTTATATAGCTTGCTTCCTTTGCGGTTATCCGCATACTTATTCCGCCGATTTTGTCAACAAGCTTTATAAACTGGTCAAAGCCGATTATCATATAATCCTGTATGTCAAGGTCGTAGTTCTCGTTTATTGTGTTTAACAAAAGACCTATGCCGCCAAAAGAATATGCCGCGTTTATTCTGTTCCAATTATGACCTTCTATCTGTACCCATGTATCACGCATTACGGATACAAGCCTTACGGTTTTCTCCGTTCTGTTGTATGAAGCAATTATACATGAGTCACTTCTGGTGCTTGCACCGCTGCCGATTGTTGAATCCTGACCGACCAGCAATATATTTATTACGTTTTCACTTATCGGCACACGCTTATATATAGGTGCCGCATAGTATTCGTCATCTGTTACATCAACGTAAACATCGTCTTCCTTTTCGCTTATTTCTCCGGGCTCGGCACTTTGCAGCTGAGGATCCTGTGCATTTTTATCAACACTCCAATCGCTTGCATCAACGATCGGAACACTTGTATCCATGATCGCACTGAATTTAGCAAGAACCAATAATATGACCAACATAAGCAAAGCAAGTATGGAAAGCACTATAATGCTTGTTGTCATAAGCTTTTTACTCATTTATTACGCCCTTTCCTTTGATCGCCGTTTTGAATTACTTTCATATGCACCGTATCCTCCGTAAGCACCGTACTTTCCGTATGAGCCGTACTTACCGTAGCCATACTTGCCGTAACCGTAGGACGCAAAGCCCTTTGTAACACAATTAAACACATAACCCATTATGGGAGTATTGCTTACAGAGAAATTTTCCAAACCTTCGAGTATTCTGTTCTTTGAAGCGTGCTCCTGACGTACAACAAACACTGCCGCATCAATATTTTTTGCAAGAACCGTTGCATCTGAAAGGATTGCCGACGGAGCCGCATCTATTATGACATAATCCGCCTTTGTGCGAAGCTTTTTGATGAGGTCTGAAAGCATGGGGGATTCAAGAAGCGTGTCGATATTATCCTTTGGCTCTCCTCCGAACAGAACGAACAGATTATCTTCATAGAAACGCAATGCATCATCAAGTGCTACGGCACCGCTCAAAACATCAAGCACGCCTGCCACTGTACGATTATAGGAGCGACTCACTCTCAATGTTTTGGCAAGACAGGGATTTCTGAAATCGCAGTCAATAAGTATGACCTTGTTTTCCTTTCTTGCAAGAGAAAGAGCAATATTTGCCGCAATAGTTGTCTTACCCTCGCCCGGCATAGCACTTGTGACGATTATTGTTTTTATTCCGTTCTGCTTTGCTATTTTATCTATTCTCGTTCTGACATATCGCATGGACTCAATGAATGAGTGCGAAACAACACGGTTGTTTATGGTAGCAAAGTTTTTCCTGTTCTGACTGCGTTTTTTGAACCTTACTTCAGGTACCGAACCGAGATATTTGATATTGGTAAGCTTATTTACATCGTCTGCACGGCGTATCGTCGTACGTGTCAATGCAACAAACACCACAATGGCAAGCCCCAAAAGAAGCCCCAAAACAGCACCCTTTTCTATATGTGTGCTTGCAATGAACGGGTTGGTGGGAGTGGTGGGTACTCCTGTTGAATCAAGCTGATAAAGCACTGTATCACCGATTATGAATTGTGCAACCTCAGGATAATTTTTTACAACAGATTCAAGTATTTGATATATCGTTTCGGGATCTCTTCCGCTTACGCTTATTGTAAACAGGTTGGTTTCGCTCAAGGCTACGGCAGATATGGTTCCGGGAAGATACGACAAGCCAAGGTCATTACAAACAACCTCTTTTAAAACACCGCTTGTAAGAATTGACGGGAATGTCTTTTCAAGCTGTGCCGCCATTGCACTGTTGAAATACGAGCTTGACTGCGAGCCCACGTTTATTGTGAATGTTGCGGACGTTGTGTAATACGGCACATACGAACGCTTTGCACGCACATAAAACACCGCCGCAAGCAAAACCATCAAAACAAGCACTATCCAAAAGAGCCGTTTCAATTCACGCAGTACATCGTCTATTATGGCTTTAATATCTATGCCGCCTTTTTCCGTGATGTTTTCACTTTCCATAGCTGTTACCTTCAGTCATCATTTCTGTCATACGCCGAGAGTTCTTTTCGCCTTGCATAGCTTCCGTACTCACCGTATTTTCTGTAATCATCATAGTCGCTGTAATCACCGTAGAGTTTCTTCACATAACCCGTGGGCAACAATCGCTTTTTAACGTTATTGTATACACAGCCCAATAATTCGGACGATGAAGATGAAAGTGCATCTATTACATCGTTTATATCCTTTGCGACAGCACGTGTTTGCTGTACCACAAGCACGCTTGCGTCAACCATATCGGCTATGGATTCTGCATCTGCGGCACATGAGAGCGGAGGCGTATCTATTATTACGAAATCAAGCTGATCCGCCGCATTTTTTATTACTCGCTTCATGTGAGAAGTCGCAACAAGCTCCGACGAGTTAACCGCAAGCTTACTTCCGATAAGCAAATATAAATTAAATGTACGGTCAAAATATACGGCATCGCTCAAGCCTTTTTTCTCTTTCAAGACTTCAACAAGACCTGTCTTTCCCTTTACTTCCTGACCTAAAACCTTATATATTGCCGGCTTTCTAAGGTCTGCATCTATCAAAAGAACACGGTATTTCTGTGCCAGCACAAGAGCAAGGTTTGCAGCCACTGTGGATTTTCCCTCGTTTTCGAGCACGCTTGTAACCATAATGGATTTTATATTGTTCTTTTTTGCGTGATATTCTATTTTAGTCCTAAGCTTGCGATAGGTTTCAAGAAATGCAAAGCTTGTGGTAGGATCTGTTATAAGTACACTCTTTTTTACCTTGTGCAGGCGTGAACGGAATGTTTTGTACTTATTCTCATGGTATACGGTAGTTAAAATCTTTGTATCGAGCTTTCGTTCAACATCCGACTCGTTCTTTATATCATCACGCAGGAAAGATAAAATTGCAAACAGTGCCGCCAATGCTATCGCACTGTATATAAACATATTTTTCATTGTTGAACGCGTATCAAGCCCCACATCGGGATACCTCGGTACGGTTGGGTAGGAAAGAACGTCCAATATTGCATTTCCCATTACGGCATCGGTTACTATTCTGTGATTCTTTATTACCGAATCCATCATAAGGTATGCTTTTCTCGGTGTTGAAGCTTTTACCGTTAATATAAGCATATTTGTTTCCGAAACAACACTTGCATTTATCGTAACATCCGAAGCAGAAACTCCTGCCTCTTTTGCAACCTGCTGCTTAAGTATGCTGCTGTTTAAAACCACCTTGAAAACATTCGCAAGATTCTGCGTGGTAGTCAAGCTTGAATATGCATTGCCTCCGTTTTTTGTGGAAACTATAAATGTAGCCTTTGTCGTATAAGTGGGTGAATATCTTTCGGTAACCACAATAGCGGAACACATGGCAACCATCAGTGATATCATTACTATTACCCACCACTGCTTTACGACTGCTCTTATCATGCTGGCAATATCTATATTGCCCGTCCTTTTGCTTTCTCTTGATTCAGCCATATTTACTCCTCAACCACTACAACAAGATCCGTCATTCCTCTGTAACCGTTTGATAATTCAAGCGAATATGTTACGGAATAAACTCCGGGAACTTTCATATCAAGGTCATTTCTGTCTATCTCGATATTTAAGCCCATATCTTCAAAATCCCATGTTCTGTATGTTTCTTTACCTATCATTACATACTTTATGCACTCTTCAAAATCAATAGTTTCATTCGTCTTTGCATAAATCAGATACTCATTCAAATATATCTGGGGAGTGTTGAGCTTTTCAAGATATGTTTCGGTATATATCTCGACAGGAAGCTCAAGCGTTGCAACATCACCCATGCTGTTTGATACGGTAAATATTACTTTATGCTTTCCGACGGTCGCCAAATTATCGCCCGCATCCTTAAAGGAATATTTTATTCTGTCGGAAATATCGCCGTCCATGGAATCATAAGCCGATATGTTTTCGGTTATTTCCAAGCTGCTCGTATAGATAAATTTCAAGGGTGCAATCAACGTAAGCCTCGGAGCTTCGTAATCCGTATAAATTACCTCACGTGTAGCACTTGATATGTGGTTATTTGAATCAAACGCCACGTATGTAACAATACTTTTTCCCGGAGCGGTAAACTTAGATATACTCTCAATAAGTATGGAATCGGTAACATCGCCGTCCTCAACATCGTGTGCAGTTACACCGTCAAGCAGTTTTGCCTCGGCATCGGCTATTGTTGTTTCAACAAGCTTTGAGTCAAATGTTATAACAGGCATTGAACCGCCCGTTTTTTCATTATAGCTTGTTTGATACATACCGAAATAAACCGATACTACCACCAGCAAAGTAAGCAATATAATAAATTTTCTTTTACCTATCAACTTAGAGTCCTCCCATAAGTTTTAAGTTGCCCCATGCTTGCCTATACAGGCACGGGACCGTTCGACAAAACACCTTTATCAGCTATTATCCTGCTCGGATTTTCACAGAAAAGCACCTGTGCATATTCGTCCGAAAAAACGTTTTTTACATATTCAAAAGCTTCCGTCATGTAGGGCGAGCGGTATCTTACGTCGTGTGCATCGCTCGCAATTATTGTTGCCATGTCGTTTTGCAAAAGCTTCATAGCCGTTTCGCCTGCCTTAACCCCAAATCCGCCGATAACACTGCTTTTGTTTATCTGCGTGCACGCACCCATACGCATCCACTCAAAGACGATATTGGGATCCGATTGCACAAAAGGATATCTTTCCGGATGTGCTATTACGGGGATGCAGCCCATTGCTCTCAATTCTTCTATAAGTGAAAACGTAAAAGGTACGCTCTCGTTAAATCCAAACTCCAAAAGCAAATATCTTGTGCAGTTGAGCGTAAGCAGTTTTTGCTTCCTTAGAAGCTCTGTCACAAGCGAATTTGCAAACACTTCCATGCCGGGTATTATCTCAATATCAATTTCAGCCTCTTTCACCGTATCCCGAAATATTCTGAATTGCCGTGCAAGCTCTTCACTATAATGATTCATCGGTCCTTCGGGCACGTTGCAGTGCGGAGTCAGAGCAATTTTATTTACACCGCTGCTGACTGCAATTTCAAGCATGGATAAAGCCGTTTCCATGCTTGATGCACCGTCGTCCGTGCAGGGCAATATATGTGTGTGCAAATCTATAATCATCTTATCATACCATGTTGACGTTTTATTTAAAACTATTTATTTGAAACTATTTATTGATAATTCCTGCCTCTATGAGCCTGTCAATAAACGCCGTTACGTCATTTAGTGCCGTATTTTCATCAACATCGTATTCGTCGGTAAGTTTTTCCACCAACCCCTTAATAGTATCACATTCGTCCAACTTATTCCACAAAAAAGCTGCCTGCTCGTTAAAAGTTATTATTCCGTCAAAAATCTTAGCGGCACTTCCCGTGGGAACGAGCACATATTCGTTTGCTATTTCTCTCAGTATAAAATCATCAACTTTTTTCATTATTGTCACTCTGCTTTCTGTATATCGTGCTTCGCATAAATTTCAGTAAAAATCCTCTTATCGGCAGCAGGAAAAGCCAGACTTTTTCAAAAAACGCCCATGTAAAATCACCTTTTTCAAGAGTTTTTCCTTTCCTGTATACCTCACTTACACGTGCAAATACGCAGGATATGTTAAGCGGCCCCTCAACAAATGTCTGTGCGTCACCTGCAAAAAAACAGCTTTCCCCGTCCGTTTTTACCACTCGGTGCAATATATATCTGCCGTTTTCACGCACATACATTGCAATATCTCCCTTTTTGAGCGGACGGTCGCATTTTTTAAGCAAAACACTGTCCCTGCCTTCTTTTAAAAACGGTTCCATGCTGTAACCGCAAACATTGAGCCTTACTTCTTTGCCGTTTTCAATAAGCTCCCTGTAAACATTCAAAATATCGCTTGTATTAAATACCCTGTCGCTCATCAAAAATCCATCAGCATCCTTTCGCATTCCTCTCTCGAAATCTCGCTGATATGTGACTTTTCAACCTTGTATACTCTGTCACACATGGAAAGCACGCTCGGTCTGTGAGTTGTTACAATGCAGGTCTTGCTGTTATCCGCCGTCATTATGTTTTTCAAAACACGTCTTTCCGTTGCTATATCCAATGCACTGGTTGCCTCGTCCAAAAGCAGTACGGGAGCATCGTTTATTATCGCTCTTGCAATAGCTATTCGCTGTGCCTGTCCCTCACTTAAGCCCTTTCCCTGCTCACCTATCACGGAATCAATACCGTTTGGCAGTTTGGAAACAAACTCATATGCACACGCCGCCTTTAATGCAGCCTCTATGCTTGCTTCGTCGGCATCTTCTTTTACAAGACGCATATTATCCCGTATTGAGCCGGGAAAAGCCGTATTCCCCTGCGGAACATACGCAAAAAGCTTTCTTGTTGCCGCTCCAATATCACAGCTTTTTCCGTTTGATGAAACGGTCGCTTTTCCGTCATGCGTATGCACAAGCCCAAGCAAGAGCCTTATAAGCGTTGTTTTGCCCTCGCCCGACGGACCGACTATTGCCACGATCTCGCCCTTGTGTGCAACTATTCCGGCATGGCTTAAAACTTCCCTGCCGCCCTTGTACGAAAAGCTTATATCTTCTATTTCTATGGATATTCCGTGCTCCTTGGCATTAAGCTTTACAGCCTCTGCCTCTGCACTCCGGGTATATTCTTCCTGCTCAACAACACAAAGGGGCATTATTCTGCCTGCACTCGTTGCCGCACTTACTGCACTCGGAACAAGCGACACAAGCTGTGAAAACGCACTTGCAAGCTGTGATGCCAGCTGCAAAAAGAGCGTCATTGTTCCGAATGTTATCATATTTGACCACAAACGGTATACGCCCCAGCCCATGCACGCAAAGGAAACAAGAGCACCCATTGCTCCCATGAAAGCCGAAGTTTTTATCGAGAAAAGATTGAATCCCAAAAACGTATCACGGTACTCCTTCTGAAGCCGCTCCATGCCGCCAAGATATTTGCCGTTTATATCGAAGGACTTTATTGCTTCAAGATTTTGAAATGTTTCGTCCTGAAAAGCCATTATTTCACTTGACTTCTTTCGCATTTCACGGTTGTATGTGCTCATTTTGTTCAAAAGGAACCTTGACAGCACAAGCGTCACGGGGGCAGTTACAAGAGCTATTACCGCCATTATAGGATCGTATTTCATTATCAGAACAAACGCACCCGCAAAATGAACTGCGTGAGTGATAAGTGACGGTACAAGCCCTATAACACCGCTTGCCACTGTTGAGACATCGGAATTCAAACGGTTGAGAAGGTCTCCGCTTCTGTATTCGTTCAGTGCTTCCCACTTGGCTCCTATTATGTTTTCGTAAACCCCGTACTGTATCTCATTCTGCACTTTTACGCTTATTTTTGCACCTATTCTGCTGCATACTGCCTTTGAAACAATATTGCCAACAGTCATGCCCACCATGAGTGCAGCGGCATAAGCTATGGGCGTTTCACCTTGACCTGTAACTGCATCTATGAGATATTTTGACGCAAGCGTACCAAGCAGCGACATTACCGTACCGACAATGCCGATGATAATATGGACAAACACAAAACGCCTGTATTTTTTGGCGTAACCGTACATCCATTTAAATTCCTTTATGAGCGAATGCAGTAACTGCTTTTTCGACTTTGCTTCACTGCTCTTTTCCAAGCCCATACCTCTTTAAAAGTTTTGTTCTTTGTGCTCCCACCTTTAACGTGGCAAGCGAATCCGTCCCCTGCACCGCCGCCCATTTCACAAGACGTATTACCCAATATGCAGGCAGAAGCATTTTTCTGTTTTTAAGCTTCGGATATATGTTCACCATTTCGTCAAACGGTGGAAAAAGCGACGTCATCAATGCATTTTTTCCGTTGTCCGACACCGAATTAAGCGTTATTCTTACGCTTCTTTCCCGGCTTTTACTGCTCCGTCCGAAAACGCCGCCCTCAAGCACATCGCACAAAAGCGGCTCTGTATCTTCTGCATATTTTTCAAAAGGTGCAGGCACTTTTTCCGTTCCCAAATATTCCTCGCCTATTTTTAACAGCGTTGCGGCAAAAATATGCAGACCTACGCTTTTTGTTTCACTTAAAAGGCGTTCAAAATCCAAAGTTTCGCGATACCTTTGAGTAAGTACTATTATATCACATATCTGCCTCATACCAAAGCCCGACAACGCAAAATGCTTTGCGGCATGGCATATGAGATATAAAAGCTCACACGTTTCATCAAGCACACGAAAAGCTCCACGCTCGGAGTATTCAAGCTTATCGTCAAACAGCCGTGAATATTTTTCCGTACTCCCCTCTTGCATAAAAAGCCTTGTATGTGCTTCTATCGAGAGCATCGTTTTTTTGTTCAAAAAATGATATACGCTTTCATTCTCCGTAACTTCAATAAGCTCATAGTCAAGCTTTGCAAGTGCTTTTTTTAACGCCTCAAGCTCATTCTCGTCTATTAAAATATCCTCGTCGCTCGATATCCGACAATCGCTTTTGTTATACAGCATCGCCATTGCACTGCCCTTTATCACAACGGGACAAATACCGTTTTCTTTGAGGTTATTGTATACCCTCAAAAATTCCGCGGCTTTGCTCACCCCGACAGCCACCTTTGATATTGAAATATGTCTGAATGCCTTGAGCATTGATGCATCAATCAAAGATGTGTCCTCGGCTTTAGCCAATGCATCGTAAACCATGGGAATAACCGCATGAATATGTGCCGCCTGCATCAATTTTTTCCACGACTCAGTATCCGACGACTCAATTATAAGCTTCGGCGGAATATTATTCAAATATGAGTTTAAAAGCAATAATAATTGCTTGTTACTCGTAAACATCGACCTTCAATATCTGGCAAACATCGGGATAATAGTTGTCTGCCGCAAGCGTCATTTCACCGTTTGCCGCCAAATTTTCAAATGTGCGTGCATATGCAATACCGCCGAAATACAAGCCCTCCATGTAAAGATTCTTGTAGCATACAACGACCTTGCTGTAAGGCGTGTCGGTACGGTTGTTGATTGTTATCTGCTTTTCACCGCCCGTTACGGCTATCTTGTCCGCATTGAGTTCAAGTGTTTCTATACGGCTCTTACCCTTGCTTGCCACCATGTAAAGGTCCTCCGCATTATACTTGAGCTTGTTAGCTTCAAGCACCATTGCACAGGAATTTTCCGGAAGCATGGATATTTTGAAAACAGCATCTTCTTCACCGTTTATTTTGAACGTAAGCTCTGCATACTCCAGCACTGTATCGCCTGTATTTTTTACAAGTATTGCGGTACAGTTTTCTACATAACTGTTGCTTCCGTCCTCAATATACGGACCGCTGTAACCGTCTATCATAAGAAGCGTGAGATCCATTTCGGGTATAACATAGGGGAAGGTTAAGCCCGATGATTCTTTCTTTTCCATCTTTTCGGGATCCAAAGTATCTATTTCGGGAAAATACGGAGTAGCTACGGGAAGCGGAGCCAATGTTACGCCTGCCGTGGGCTCTATTACCTGCATTGGCTCAGCCGTTTTTACAGACTGAAGCAATTCCTGCCATTCTTCCTCAGTATACTGACCGTCGGGCAGTTCTTGATTGTTATTTCCCGAGACAAGAATTATAACTATTGCCGCAATCAGCACCACCGCTATTACACTTGCGATAAGAATATTCTTTTTATACTTTTTACGAAGCTTTTCTTTTTTTACCCTTGCCGCCTGTGCAGCTGCTTTCTTTTTCTTGTCAGACATTCTCATTCTCCTTCTTTATAGCATTATACATTTCTCTTGTAATCTCGTCCGTAGCCTTTGCCATATCACAGCAATAGCTCGGTACCTTTGCAAACTCGCCCGTTTCACAGAATACCGCCGCACCGCAAACGGGGCACGAGCGGCTATACTTACACCCATTACACTTTGACGGCATCAAAAGCTCGTCTATTCCTGCCGCAATTTTATTCCATGCTGTTTTAAAGCCTATCTTGAGCGGCTCCTCCACAGGGTATGAAAGCATTCCGCACGGAGTCATTTTTCCCTGCCAATTTATCCAAAAAGTTGACCTTCCTGCATGGCATCTCATAGGCAGTTTGTCATCTCTTATACATTCTTCATCAAAATCTTCAACAGAATCCGACTGTTGCATTCTGTATTCGGCTAAGTTCAAAAAGCCCTCTTTTGTGTTGTTCATCCTGTCGGATAAAACCGTAAATCGTGCCGCCTCTTGCGGTGAAAGCCGCACTGCCTCGCCTGCATTTTTCTCATCTCGCCTGTACGGTGGGAAAATATAAGAAGACATTTGAAAAGGCATATCAAGCTCGTTCGCAAAGCCTATTATCTGCTCATAATCACCTGCATTGTACGGCGTGAGAGTTGTCATAACCCGTGTGAGTATGTTAGCCTCTTTAAGCAATTTTATTGCCTTTGTTGTTCTGTCAAACATACCGCTTTGACGGCAGAGCTTTGTATATGTGTCGTCATTTCCGCCGTAAAGAGTTATTCGCATTCTGCTGGGCGGTGTTTTTTCAAGCCATTCGACACACTTTTCGTCAATCATCGTGCCGTTGCTGTTTATCGTTATTAAAAATCCCATTTGGGAAAGCTCGGTATAAAGTGACTTGAAGTTTTCAAGCAAAAACGGTTCACCGCCCGTGAGGAGAAGCAGAAGCATTCCCTCCTTGCGTGCCTCCTCTGCAAGCTTGAGCCAATCTTTTTCGCTCAACTCGCCGCCCATCTCTTTTACCTGCTGTGCACTGCGGCGAACATAGCACATTCTGCAATTAAGATTACATCTTGCCGTAAGCTCAAACGTACCCGAAAGCGGAATACGCCTGCGTGCGGCTTTATTCATGAGAAATCTTGTTAACTGCCTGTCAGCTGCGTTTAATTTGTTTTCTTCCATCAACCGCTCACTCCGTTTCAAGACCTTTTTTCAGCACTTCCACCGCACTTATATCCTTTGTGCAGGAAAACAGATACACCGGGACGCTCATGCAAAGTTCTTCAATCGTGTCCATTGCTGAATTAACCATATGTTTTTCAGCATTGCAAAGCGTTATCTCGCTGTATATATACTTAAATGCCTCTGCGACTTTTAACCGTTTCAATGTGTTTTCCTTTGCCTGTCTGAGCACAACTATTGCACCAATAGCGGCACTTACATTTTCGCATATTTTAGATGAACCGCAAAACGGTACGCCGTATGCCGTCCAAACATTTTCACTGTTTTTACCCAGTATCGCCCTGTCACCGTTTACGGTTAATGCTCCCAAATTATCCTCCCACAGCTTTGCCTGCGTTGATTTACCCGTACCGCAGGGAGCGGAGAAAAGTATTGCTTTTCCTTCGTGCACTATGTAGGAAGAGTGCAAAAGTATACGTGAAAAAGAGAGCATTAAAACTTCAATGGGTATTATATCGAGAACATAACGCATTTCAGGCACAGCCGCAGCATTATCTTCATATACAAAGCAGTCAATACGGTCGAACTGTCCGTTTTTAATTTTTACACAGGCATATTCACCATAGCCCGTATCAAGACCATCAGTATAAAAGCGGTAACTGTATTCACCGTCAGTGTACAGGCTGTATTTTGCATACTCACAAAGCAAGGTCAAACCGTCTTTATTTATTCGCTTGCCTAAACGCACGCAAACATATATGCTGCCGCATGATTGCTCCAAGTCTGCTTTTTCAAACAACGAAAGCATATCATGCTGCGGCAAAGCACACCATGTATCTATTGTGATACATATATCCGCAATCTTAAATTGTTTCACTGTATTCGTATTCATTTAAACATTATATCATTTCCTTTCAGCTTTTAACAGACCTTTTAATTAACCTTGTATCTTTCAAGTAATCGGGGCTGTAAAAAAACTTAGTCAAATCAAAGCCCATAAAATCAGGAGAATTAGAAAAGATAAATGCAGAAGAAGTTAAAAAACGGGCTTCTTCTGCATTTTTAAGTTTTAGCATTTAATTTGATGTGTAAATCAATAATTTATTGAAACTATCGAAATGAAGAATCCCTGCCTCCCTCATAAGAGGGAGCCAATGTTTGTGCTATCTATTATAACTCACCGATAAAAGATAATATGTTTTTTACAGCCCCCATGTTCAATTTACTTCT
>JAZNWT010000037.1:0-8519 GCA_045593465.1 Clostridia bacterium | reverse complement strand
TGTGATATTCTCGTAGGACTTTTCTGCAAATGTTGCGTCGTTTCTTACTACCGGGATATCAAGAGAAGCATTCTCGTTTACGATAAGCTGTGCAAGTACTCCTATGAGTTCGGGCAAGTAAACCTGCTCACCGTCTATTGTTGCGTAGCCGGGGTACTTGTTGTTGTTTGTTACAGACTTATACATGGTGTTTGCAGCATAAAGTACGCTTGCTACCGCAAATTCCGTTGCATGCTCTATAGGCGGTACCGGCAAGGGTGCGAACCACTTAGCTACTTCTACAGAATTTGTGAGTGCATTTGTGCTTCTCAATGTTGATACTATGTTAGCAAATATTCTCATCAATGTGTTCATCGAGAGAGCACCAAGCTCGGACTCAAGGTATGCAGGAGCTTCGCCGTTTTCGGCAATGTAATCTACAGTTGCCTGTGCGAGAGCTACATACTGTGCCTTTGTGAGCGTACCTTCTGTGAGGTCCTCATAAACCATTTCGGGTTCTGTTGCACCGTTGCTTGCTATATCTGCTGTAATGCCGTTACTTGTGTCAACGATGAGCTGTGCGAATATACCGAGCAATTCAGGCATATAAACCGTAGCACCGCCGTCGAGCTTTGCATTGTTGGGCAATGCAGAGTTGTTTGTTATGTATGTGTTTACGCTGTAACCTGCATACAATACGTAAGGTCTTGTATAGGTTGTTGAAGCAGAGGGTGCAGATGTTGTGGGAGCTACCGTTACAGGAGCCTGAGTTGTGGGAGCAACTGTGGGTGTTGTGGGAGCTGACGTTGCAGGAGCTTGAGTTGCTTCGTTTGAATTTGTATCTTCAACAAGATACTTCAAACCGGTGAATTCAACTGTTGCGGGCAATGTGCCGTATGTAGCGTAGTAATCAAGTGCACGTGCAGTTGCGAGCAATATTGAATAGTAGCTGATCTGTACACCGACTGTTTCAACGCTTGAACAGGATGCTGCAACTATGCCGTTGTTGTTGCCGTAGTTTGAGAAGCATTTCCAAGCGGCTTCGGTTATCTCTGCCAATGTGAGAGATGTTCCCGTATAGTTGTTGTTTGCATCAACTGCCGCTTCACCTACTGACTTATATGTTACAGCTGTGCTTGCGGTGTAGCCGCTCTGACCGGAAGCAGAATATGAGCCGCTCAGACCTGCAAGAGCATAGCCTGCCAAGTACGCCCATTCTTCATCGGTAATCATATAATTGCCTACGGGGACTGCCTTTGCTATTGAATATTCAGTTTCAAGGGCTGAATATGTTTCGTAGTGTGAAAGGATCGTCTTTGCCGCTGACGCAATTTGAGCTACCGTGAAAGTAGTGCCGCTTGCAACCGTGCTGAGAGCAGGATGCGGTGTGGGCATTGTTGCATCAACCGTGGGAGCAGCTGTTGTGGGAGCAACCGTTGCAGCAGGTGTGGGTGTTGTTACAGTTGTTGAGAGGTCTATCGAAATGTAATCGGGAAGAACACCGTACTGCTTGTAGTATGCACAAATTCTTACCGCCGCAAGCGTAAATCTCTGGTACGGGAGATATCCTGAGTAGGAAGTTCCGCTTGTACCGGGATATGATACGTAGTTCGGGGGTGTGTTGGAGTTACTTGCCATGTATGTCGTTGTTTTTGACATAGCATAGATATAACCCGCCTTGCTTATTGTTGTGCTTGAGAATGTGTTTGAGTAACCGTTTGTTGAGTTCGCTTCAACATAGGCTATGGGTGTTGTCGTGTCGCCGTTGTTGATTGCGAGGATTGCCAAAGCACCCAAACGGTAGTATGTGGGAAGGCTTGCCGTACCGGAAGAAATTGTTGTGCTTGTGGGCAAGTAACCCTTTTCCGTGTAGAAGTCGTTTGCTTTGCTCAAGCCTTCGATTATCTGGTCAACAGTGAGTGAGGTGGGCATAATGCCTACTGCTTCGTCGGAAGCGGAAACCGAGTCGGGAAGTGAACCGTTGATCTTGTATGCTGCAAGTGCTCTTGTAATGATGCATGCCGCCTTTGCAAAGCTCATTGAACCCGAATAGGAAGTACCGCTTGAACCGGGGTAGCTTACCAAGTTGGGAGCCTGGTTGTCGTTTGCATCATAGTAGACGAGGAGTCTTTCTGCCGCATAGAGATAACCCGTTTTTGAAATTGTTGAGCTTGTGAACGAGTTTGTATACTCAGTTGCACTGATGCATTCAACATAGGGGATAGAAGCTGTGGTGTCACCGTTGCCCAAGCTCTTCAAAGCAAGGGATGCCATCTTCATGTATGTGGGAATCGAGAAAGGTACACCGTTGTATGTTATGCTGTCGGGCATTGCGGTGTTGTCGAGGTAGTAGATGTATGCTTCATACATCATGTCAACTACTTCGGATACCGTGTAGGAAGCCTTCGGCGTGGGAACGGGTGTCGGAGCTACAGTTACTTCGGCAGTGGGTGTAGCCGTGGGAGCAACCGTTGCCGTGGGTGTCGGTGTTGCCGGAGGCGGTGTGGGGTTGGTTGACGATGTTGCTGTTGAAGCTGCACATACGAAGTCGGGCAACTGCTTGTAGGAATAATAGAAATCCAATACGCGGGCAAATATGATAGCTGCTCTCGTATAGCCGATGTTGCCTGAATAGTCAAGGTCTGAAGTACCGGGGAATGATGTGTAGTTCGGAGCCTGATCGCTGTTGCTGTTCATGTATGTGACAAATCTGTCAGCCAGGTAGAGGTAACCGTCTTTTACTATCGTACTGCTCGAGAAAGTAGTACTTGCCGATGAAGAAGCAGCAGTACATGATGTGTAGGAAACGGGTTGTGAAGTTGCACCGGCCGCAATATTGATAATTGCAGATGCGGCAAGCTTCAAGTATGCAGGTATTTTTACCTGTACACCGTTCAATGTGTTGTATGAGGGCAATGAACCGTTGGAGTTGTAGAATGTAACAACTCTGTCCATACCTTCGGCTATCTGGTCAACCGTATATGTGCCGAGAGCGGAAGATGATGTGGGAACAGGTGTCATTGCATTGGGCATTGCACTGCCTTCTGTATATCTGTTATAGCATCTCGTCATTACGCCGTCGGTGTCATAAACTCTGACAAGAACGGGGCCGAGAGTTTTATTAAGAGTACCGGTCGTGTTAAGATAAATGGTTATTTCGGAATCTGCCGCAATAAGTGTTGAATTTGAAAGCGTAACTGTCTTTCCGTCACTGCTTATTGTTACGGTTGCACCTGATAAACCTGTCTTCTTGTAAACGCTTGTAGCCTTAAGACCACCCTGCATTTCGATGACAACTTTACCGAAGTTTACGGCACTGAAACCGTCTATAACATTAACCTTGAGGAGGTTTTCGGTGGAGCTGTAGGTGCTGTTTGCATAGCCGTATGTGCCTGCCTTGAAGAAACCGAAGCCGAGCATATTGCTCTTTTGTGCATGAACCTTCTGCAATTCTACGACTTCGGAATTAAGAGAATCAGCAGATGCAGGTGCGTATGCCTGAATAGCAGGAACAACCTTGTTGCCCTTATCAACCGCCATTGAAGCAAGTGCGGCTACCCACTGAGCACTGCCGTCGTAGTTAACGCCGCCTGTGGATGAGTAGATCATGGGGCAAACATAGTCATAAATGCTTGCTGAATCAACATAGCTCTGACCGTACATGAGTTCGCCGAATGAGCTTGATGTTGTGGGAATGCTGTTTGCACCGGATACATAGTGGTTGCCCTGGTATGCACCGTGGAGGAAGTATGCCGCACTGACTATAACATCGGACTTTGTTGCTCTTGCTGTTGATGCGAGGCTTGATGCAAAGTTCTTGATGTTGTCGCAACGCATCTTTGCAAACTGAACAACGGAAGTAATGTTGTTGCCGTGTGCACGGAAAATATAGCCGTCATCCAAGCTTGTTGCATAATATGTGCCGTCTACATACTGCTTGAGTTCGTCAACATCGATGCCGTATGATTCCATCTGAGTTATGTCGGAATCACGCCAGCCGCCTACGATGTGATTGTAACGGATATAGTCAAGATGCAAGCCGTCGAAATCATACTTTGTAAGCATCTCTTGAACAAGATTCTTCATGTATGTGAGATAGGAGGTTGAACGGGGGCTTACCATTTCATCGCTGTTTCCGTTTTTATAGTGATAAAGTGATTCGTTGGGATATGTTGCAGCATATTTAGCGTCTGCAAGGGAGGATATCCAAGCGTGAACTCTGATACCCTTTGCATGAGCCTGAGTTATGACTTCGTCAACTATATCGCGGCTGCCATAGGATGATGTTGCAAGTGCATATGATGAGCCGGGGTATGCAACGGAGCCTGCTGTACCCTTTACAAGGAGGTACATATCCGTGATACCTGCTGCTGCTGCCTGGTTGATGTAATTTGTTGTAGCTGTCTTGCCGTCATAGTAAAGATCCTGAGTGTTTACCCATTCTGCTACTATGTCTGTTTCAAGCTTTGATGCCGAATTAGGAACTGCAGTAGCTGTGTTGTAACCTGCGGCGTAAAGAAGCATACGACCGAGCATGAAATCCATGTCGGCAGGCTGGTTTGAAGAATGAACCTGAAGACCTGTGATTGCTACATGACCGCTTCCGAATGTTGCACAAGCAACTGCGGGAGTACCCGTCATGTTAACATAATTGGAGGAGTTGGAATTCTGGGAAGCTGTAAGGTTGTTTCTTGCGTTACTTACATACTTTATGACATTGATGGGAGTACCCATGCGGCTGTCACTGCTTGAACCCTCGGTTAAAACAGCGGGGTTCTGTGCATATGCTACGTAGTAAGCCGAAACCATGTCTTCCGTGATGATGGTGTCCAAAGTACCGGGTCTTACTACCAACTGACCTTCACCGTGGTTTGAAACGGGATAGTCTGCTTCGTAGTTTATAAGCTCAAGATACTTTGTTGTTGTCGAATAACCCAAAACGGCTGCATAAGCACCGCCGTGGATACCAACATAACCGCCGCCGTCTGCAACGTAGGTTTCGATTGCACTGCCGCCCTTTGAGCCAAGAGCAGAGGTTATTGCACCGCCGCCGCCTGCACCTATGAGGAGTACATCATAGGATGAGAGTGCACCGGATTGTATCTGGCTTGCTGTAAGTGATGTGAATGTAACGGACGATATAGTTGTACCGTCTGCCGTTACAGTGTTTGAAGTGAACCAATCCTTCATGGTTCCTGTTACTTGTGCAGTCGTCGAATCGTCAAGGGAGAAGTAAGCTACCTTGAGAGTTGTCGAAGCTGCGTCTGCTGTGACAGGTGCTATTCCTATGATGCTGAAAAGGAATGCAAACGTCAACAACAGAGAGATGATACGATGAAATCTTTTCATTGTACACGACCCTTTCTCGCTGTTTTTTATTCTGGTTATAAGTGCCAATTCTAATCAAACCACACTCTACCACTGATAATTATAGTATAAGCACAAGACAACTGCAAGGGTTTGAGAAAAATATATCAACATAAAATGACAACAATTTAAATGCTGATATTACAAGCCGTATTTGACGATATGCAAGGGTGTGTGCGATAATAAAAATGGAAGCGGAGGGCTCGAAAAATATGTACAAAATATTGGCATTGGATATAGACGATACGCTGCTCAACAAAAAGCGTGAATTAACAGAAGGCAACAGGGCGGCAATAGAGCGTGCAAAGGAAGCAGGCATACAGATAATCCTTGCAACGGGCAGAAGCTTTACGGGTGCAAAACGTGTGTCGGATGCACTTGCACTAAAAGGACCCATGATAAATTACGGCGGAGCAGTCATAACGGACGTTGAAAGCGGAGAGCCGATTTTCTTTGAAGAAATGGACGCGGACAGAATAATAGAGCTTTTGGAGCTTGCAAGAGAAATTGGCATACATGCTCACATTTACCGTGACGATACCGTAATAAGCGAAGTGAGAAACGAATGGGTAAAGGGCTACACGGGAATACTGTCGCTTCCTTTAAAAATAGAACCCGAAATAAGAAATATACGGTGGACAAGAATACCCAAGGTGCTTTTTATAACCGAGCCCGACCGTGCAGAGGAGCTTATTCCCCAATTAAAGAAAAAGTATGAGGGGATTTTAAAGGTGTCGGGCTCAACGGCAGGATATATAGAGTTTAACAATTTAGGCTTTGACAAAGGAAGTGCCTTAAAAAGAATTGCTGACGGCATGGGCGTAAAGCGGTGCGAGGTTGCATCGGCAGGAGATAATACTCTCGATACCGAGATGATACAGTGGGCAGGGCTTGGTGCCGCAGTAGGTAATGCAAAGGAATCCGTGAAAGAAATAGCCGATGTGGTTCTGCCCTCATGCGATGATGACGCTATTGCATATTTTATAGACAATTATCTTTTGAAATAACGGAGTGATGCATATGGTTTTAAAAATAAGTGCTGAAAAATTCGCTAAGGTGCTGGATGCAAAAATATTTTGCGAGGGCAATGGCGATATCGTGCTTGCAAAAAGCGAAGTCAACCGCCCGGGCTTGCAGTTTACGGGCTTTTATACGCATTTTGACGAGGAAAGGCTTCAGCTTATAGGCAATGCAGAGATGCACTATCTTTACAGCTTGAGCGAGGCTGAACAGAAAGACTGTGTTGAAAGATTCATGAAAAGCGGAATACCTTGTATTGTCTGTGCAAGAAACAATGAACCGCCAAAACCGCTTGTCGATGCGGCAAAAAAATATAAAATACCTCTTTTCGTATCGCCTGTTATAACGGGTGAGCTTGGTTATCGAATAAATAATTTCATAAAAAAAGAAACGGCTCCCATGGTGCGTTTGCACGGAGTTTTTCTCGATGTTTTCGGTGTCGGTATATTGCTGATGGGTGAAAGCGGCATGGGCAAGAGCGAAACGGCACTTGAAATGATAAAAGAGGGGCATCGCC
The DNA here is from genome assembly GCA_045593465.1 of Clostridia bacterium. Lineage (GTDB taxonomy): Bacteria > Bacillota > Clostridia > Christensenellales > CAG-138 > RGIG3096. Next base: position 1,636 of record JAZNWT010000037.1, on the reverse strand, counting down.
TTGTTGCCGATGATGTTGTTGAGGTAACAAAGGTAGCGTCAGACAGACTTTCGGGAAGTGCACCCGAATTAACAAAGCACCTGCTTGAGGTTAGAGGAATAGGTCTTATTGACGTTAGATATCTTTACGGCGTGGGTGCTGTTATACAGGAAAAAACAATTGATTTCGTAATCGAGATGGAGCTGTGGAACGAACACGCAAATTATGAACGCACGGGCTTGTCGGAACAGAAAACGGAAATATTGGGAGTTTCGCTCCCCTGTGCCAAAATACCCGTAAGCCCCGGAAGAAATCTTGCAATAGTTATAGAAGCGGCGGCGAGGAATTTCAGACTTAAAAAGCTCGGCTATAATGCCGCTTTGGAATTTGATAAAAAACTTTTCGGAGATTCAAAGCTATGACAAAGTATAAAATAGGCGTTGATATTGGCGGCACAAATATTGCTTCAGCACTTTATGATCAGGACTACAATATAATATGTAGAAAAAGCGTTCCTTTTCCCAAGGGTAAGGATGTTTATTTTGTGAGCCGTGTTTTAAAAAGTCTTTCCGATGAGCTTGTTTTGTCGGCGGATAAAAAAATGTGCGATGTTGAAAGCTTGGGCATAGCAGTGCCGGGCAGTATAGACAGTCTTGGCGAAACGGTTATCGACGCACATAATTTGGGCTTTTTCGATGCACCCATGCTCAAAGCGGCAAAGGAAGCATTTGAAGAGCAACATGAAAAGGGCTTGAAAATAGCACTCATAAACGATGCCGATGCGGCAACGCTTGCAGAGCATAAAAAAGGCTCGCTTCAAAACTGCAATACTGCGGCAATGCTCACCTTGGGCACGGGCGTGGGCGGCGGACTCATAATAAACGGCAGGCTGTTCCGTGGCGGCAGAGGAAGCGGCGTTGAACTTGGACATATGATAATTGACCAAAACGGCAGAAACGATGCAGAATGTACTTGCGGTAATAACGGTTGCGGTGAAGCACTTTGCTCGGCAACATGGCTAATAAAGCAGGGCAGAAAACATTTTTGCGGCATGATAGCCGGGATGGCAGACGGAAAGGTAGAAAATGTTACCGCAAAAACGGTTGTAGACTGTGCTATGGCAGGCGATAAAATTGCACTTGAAATATTTGAAGAATATACGGATTCGCTTTCAAGCTTGGCGGCATCGATAATAAATCTTTTGGATGTCGAAAAAATCGCCATTGGCGGCGGCGTAAGCGGTGCAGGCGACTTTTTGGTTGCTCCCGTAAATGAAAAAGTACATAAAAAGAGCTTCTTCAGAACCCATGGCGAAATAGTTACGGCTCATTTTAAAAATGATGCCGGAATACTCGGTGGAGCACTCGTGCATGAATATTAAAAGCCTTCGGCTTGAAGTTATAAGTTATAGAGAATAGTGAATAGTTTATGTAAAAAGACTGCCACCAAAAAAGGTGGCAGTTTTTTGATTGTTTTCTATTATGTTTTATAAGGCCGTTCAGTCGATCGTTGCTTTCTCGTCGCCTTCCTTGTTGGGGATTATAAGGTTCAGTATAATGCCGACGACGGTTGCTATTGCAAGGGGTGAGATTTCAACAGTACCGACCATAACCTTAAGTGAAGCACTGATTTCGGGAGCGTATTGCTGTGTTATATC
>JAZNWT010000036.1:0-2419 GCA_045593465.1 Clostridia bacterium | reverse complement strand
ACTGCTTCAAAGAAAAACGCTTTTGGAAGAGGTTGTGCAGCCAAGTGAAAAGCTTAAAGAGCTGTATAATACACAGGAACAGCAGCGTGCATTGCTCAACGAATGGTGTGCCGATGTAAGTGCTGCAAAAGCAGGCAGAGTGAGCTTTTATTTCGACGGTTATGAACAGGCAATCAATGTTCAAAAACTGTCGGTAATAAATTCTGAGCTTATAGCAAATGCAATAAAAAATTCGGGTACTGTAAGCACGGATAATACGCTTCTTTACAGAGTGGTTTCTCCGTCACTTTGGTATATTGCATACACTACGGACAAGGATTCAGACCAGAGAACAACACAGGGCACGGAGTACACCTTGATATTCGACGGATATGAAGATACTCCGTATACCGCCGTTGCACTTGAACCTATAATCGAAGAAAAAAAGACAGTCAACATACTCAAGGTCACCCAGGACATAGGTGATTTTATAGGCATACGCAGTGCTCATGTCAAGCTTGTGACAAGTGCCAACGGGATAAAGATAGCAACTGCAATGCTTGATATTAAGGACGGTGCTGCGTTTGTAAATGTGGTTACGGGCGGCAGTACAAAGCAGGTAGAGGTCGATATACTCGTTTCAGACGGCGAATATGCAATAATCAAGGCGAAAAATACGGGTGATATTTTGGCGGCAGGAATGAGGTGTAAAAAACCGTGACGATAGCGGATAATTACAAAAAAATAAAAGACAATATTGCTGATGCCGCAATAAAAAGCGGCAGAAATCCCGACGATGTTACTTTTGTTGCAGTTACAAAATTCGTGGATACGGACAGAATTTTGCAGGCAATAGAGGCAGGAGCGGACACTGTGGGCGAAAATCGTGCCCAAGAGTTCATGGATAAGGAAGAATTTTTCAAAAAATATAATTTACGAACACATTTTATTGGACAATTGCAAACAAATAAGGTAAAATATATCTTAGGTAAGGTACAGCTTGTCCAATCGGTTGACAGGTTGGCCTTGGCTAAGGAGTTAAGTCGTGTTGCATCGCTAAAAGGACTTTCTCAGGATATACTCATTGAGGTAAATATCGGTGAGGAAGAACAAAAAGGCGGTGTTATGCCCGATGAGCTTTGCGAGCTTTTGTCGCAGGTGGCTCTTATGCCGAACATTTTCGTGAAAGGTCTTATGTGCGTTCCGCCGGCAGTGGGCGAGAGGGAGGTACATAAGTATTTTGCGTCTATGCGTAAGCTTTTCGATGAAATAGCATCAATGCGTATGGAAAATGTTAAGATGGACGTTTTGTCCATGGGCATGAGCAGTGACTATATGGCGGCGATTGCCGAGGGTTCAACGATGGTGAGGATAGGTTCCGCACTTTTCGGAGCAAGGGCTTGAACAATGGCGGTCAGGCGTAGAGACAGATAGCCGAAGTACCGTCGGACACCCACTACACAATTATTTCTCCAAGCGCCGATTAGAACTAAGATTTTGATTGAACGGAGGAATACTAAAATGGCAGGATTATTAGGCAAGTTCTTGGATTACATTGGTATCGAGGATACTGACACTGAGGACGAAGAGTACATGGATGACATCTACGAAGAAGAAGTAGAAAGCAAGGAAAATGTACTTTCACTTGGCAAGGCAAGCAAGAAGAAGGCATCTGGCAATGCCAACGTTGTAAGTCTTCCCACTTCGGCAACTCAGAAGATGATAGTTTATCATCCCATCAGTTACGAAGATACGCAGAATATCATCGATAATCTCAAGAGCCGTAAACCCGTTATCGTAAACATGGAAGAGCTTGATCTTGACTGTGCTCAGCGTATACTTGACTTCATGGCCGGTGCAGTATATGCACTCAATGGCACGATCTATCGCGTATCACGCGGCATCTTCACAGTTGCTCCCAATAACTACGACGTTATCGGCAACGACGAAGCTTCCGATTACAGCGGCAGAATGTAAGCTTACCTAAAATAAACAGGAGCTGTTGAGCAGGTATAAAACGCTTAACGGCTTCTTATGGTATACAAAAATGACAAACGAAGAAATTCTCAATAAAAAATTCAGCCGGGCAATAAGCGGCTACAATATAATAGAGGTTGACAGCTTTCTTGACGATGTTCTTAAAGAAGCGGAGAAGCGTGACAATGAAAAGGAGCATCTTGAAGCACGTGTAAAAGTGCTTCAGGACGAGGTTAGCTGGCTCCAGGCACGTGTGCGTTCACTTGAAGATATGCTCAAGTAAGTCTTGCGGCATTGCAAGCCTGCGGCTTGAAGTTATAAGTTATAGTGAATATTTAATAAGTTATGTGAAAACTCCGCTTTTTTGAGCGGAGTTTTTTCGTTCACTATTCACTATTCATTATTCACTATTAACTTATGGGGCTGTAAAAAAAACATATTATCTTTTATCGGTGAGTTAATG
>JAZNWT010000035.1:0-10003 GCA_045593465.1 Clostridia bacterium | reverse complement strand
TGTTTCCTTACAAGCGAAACCGAACATCATACCCTGGTCACCTGCACCTGTTGTGAAACGGTCGGTTGTTTCGCCGCTCTTTGTTTCAAGTGAGCTGTCAACGCCCATTGCGATGTCGGGAGACTGTTCTTTGATAGCTGTGATAACTGTAAGAGAATTGCTGTCGAAACCGTATTCGGGCTTATTGTAGCCGATATCGTTTACAACTTCACGAACGAGCTTTGTGATATCAACTTCACAGTTAGCCGTGATTTCACCCATTACGAGAACCGTGCCTGTTGTTGCGGCACATTCGCAAGCTACGCGAGCGTTTTTGTCCTGTGCGAAAATCGCATCAAGCACTGCATCGGATATGCAGTCACAAACTTTGTCGGGATGTCCTTCCGTAACCGATTCGGAAGTAAAGAGTTTTCTTGCCATTTTAAAAACCTCCAAAATAAAATCAACCTCACACAGCGATGAGGTCAGACTATACATCGCTCATCTTTCAATGCATACGCATTGCCGGAATTGGCACCTTGCATAAAGCAGGTTGCCGGGCTTCACAGGGCCGTTCCCTCTGCCGCTCTTGATAAACTGTATTTGGTTGTTGCGTGTATGTTATCACAAATAAAGCGATTGCGTCAATAGCAATAAGTATATTATAATCGACAAAACAGCAATTTTTTGCAAAGTTCACACGGAGTTAATACAAATGCTTTGACAGCAAAGAAAAAAGTACGGAAAACACATATGGATTCCGTACTTTTCGTTATTGCTTGTTTAGCGGTCGATAATTGATATGCAGTTTTCGGTCATTTACAGCACTTCGTTTAAAGGTACACTGTAAACATAGCAACTGTCGGGGCATAAATCAACTTTATTATTCCATACAGTGTTACTGTCAATCTGAGGATTGATATCCCATGCTATGCAGTGTTCATCATCAATATACACCCTGCGGAAATGTTCGATATCTGCAAATTTTTCAAACACTGTGCCGTGCTCTAATAACGGAGCAACATCGTAAAGTCTTTTTTCACCGTTGTCAAAGCTGAGTGTTAAAGTAAAATCATCATTGGGCACGACGCCGATTATTTTCCTTCTTCCTGCGGCAAAATACTCAGCCATTTTTTTATCAAAGCCTTTGGAAAGATAATATTCGATACTTTTTCCCATTTTTTCACTCTCCTTTGCTGTTTTCGAGTCGGAAAGCTATGCTATTTCAACGGTTCGATAGCAAACAGTTCTTGCTTATTTTCTGCAAGCTCCCAATTTTCAAACAATTCTTCTTGATGGAAAGCCGCCCAACCCAAGAGCATTTTCAATTGCTTATTGGGTAATTCTCCGTCTATAACTTCTAAATCCTTTATAGATACCAAAACTTCTTTGCCGCCGTAGGTTGCATGAAAATGAGGCGGCTGATGCTCACGCCAGTTAATAAAAATTTTAATTCCTCTGAACATACATATCGTTGGCATTTTTTTAGCTCCTTTACTATATTTATTATAGCATATTTGCTGTTAAGCACAACAGTAAAAGTGTTACTTTGCAAATAACTGCATGGTTTGTAACTGTATACGTTTTGTTGTATAATGATTAAATATTATGTTGTTTGTTAGTAACGACATGGCACAAAAGATGTAATGGGAATTATGATTCACACGGAGTTAATTTATGAAGCACGTTTTGGGGTGTATACGAAGAGCCGACGAGCGTTTTAACATGATACGCAACGGTGATAAAATTTGCGTGGGCGTTTCGGGCGGCAAGGACAGTCTCTTGCTCATGTATGGTCTTAAGCTTTATCAACGCTTTTCCAAAAAGCCGTATGATTTATGTGCGGTGATGCTCGACCTGGGGTTAAACAGCGATTCGCTTGACCCTGTGCAGGAATATGCGGATTCAATCGAAGTGCCGCTTGATATTATCAAGACAGATATAGGTGAGGTCGTTTTCAACATAAGAAAAGAAAGCCACCCATGTGCATTATGCTCAAAATTGAGGCGAGGTGCACTTAATGATGCGGCAAAGCAAAGAGGGGCAAACCTTGTTGCACTCGGTCATAACCGTGACGATGTTATAGAAACATTCTTTTTGAGCCTTCTTTATGAAAGCCGCTTAAACACGTTCGGACCTGTTACATACTTGGGACGAAAAGATGTTACTGTGATCCGTCCCATGATATTCCTGCCCGAAAAATATGCTCTCGGAGTTGCAAGGAAGCTTGAGCTTCCTGTAAGAAAACCCAATTGCACTGCGGCAGGAAATACAAAGCGGGAGGATATGAAGGATATAATAAAATATCTTTCGAAATTTGTACCCAACCCCGAAGAACGTATAATGAAAGCGATAGCCGATACTCATAAATACGGAATGTGGGACAGGCTTCGCCTGCCGCCGAGGGATTTAAAAGAAGATGCAGACATGGCACAACAAATATTGATGGGAGATGAAACAAATGACTGAATATTTAATAATTGCGGCTGTTTTTATGAGCGTACTTTCATTCATACTCATGGGAGTGGATAAATTCCTTGCAAAAAAGCAGATGTGGAGAATAAGCGAAAAAACACTTTTGCTCTCTGCCTTGTGCATGGGTGCGGTGGGTGCATATGTGGGAATGTACACATTCCGTCATAAAACGAAACACAAAAAATTCACTCTGGGTGTTCCGCTTCTGATAATCGTAAACATTGCAGTTATCGTTTTCGGACAAAAATTATTTCGGTAAATAAAAAATCACCGCCTCAAAGCTTAGCTGAAGCGGTGATTGTTTTATTGTTTTAAACTATACAGGATTTGTGCACATAACCCGTAAATCCTTCGGATTGGCAATAATACCAGCTGCCCGATTTTGCAATTATAAGAACTTGACTTGAGGGCCCCAATACCGTAACTACCGAATAGTCGGTGGAAGGTCCGCTTCTCATGTTTGACCTAATGTCGCTTCGTATGAAGCGTATATCCTGTGCAACGACAGCGGATGAGTCGTTTTCGTATCCGTCAAGCGTTGGATAATTTATAAGTGCGGTACGTCTTAAATTGCTTAACTGTATATGTCCGCAAACAAAGCCTGAACCGTAGTCATATTCTACAACGCACCATTCTTTATTGTAGGCGGCGATATAGCTGACTATTGCACCCTCGGGAACAGTACCTTTAAGCTTTGAACTTGTTTTTGCTCTTGCATACACATTAGCTGTTTTGCTTGTTTGATATACAGTGGTGGTCGTGTTGTAATTATTGGGGTCGAAAAGCAGATATTCTGTTTTTACATAGCCGACTTTGCCGCCTGATGTTTCAAGCTTGCACCATGAGGGGCTTATCTGAACAAGCATACACTTTGTATTGGCGTTAAGATAACCTATTGTTGTGTCGTTTATACTGCTTGAACCTGTACGTAAGGGTGTATTATTGTATTTTACCACAGCAGGTATTTCGATGGGCCATGCCTTACTGTCCTTGGGCTGGACATACTTTGAAAAAGACGGCATTGAATTTTTCAGCTGCTTTACAAGTGTGGGGTTTTCGGCACGCTTGTATATTTTACAGGTGGTTTCGGGAGGACAGTTGTAGAATATGAACTGTGCCATATCGGTGGTTGTTCTTACACAGCCGTGGGAAGCCGCCTTGCCCAATGTATTGTATGCAGAACGTGACATTGATGAAGTTTTTTGAGAGTCATACATTACAGAATGTATATATATTCCTCGAACTATCTGAGTCCAATACTGTGCATACTGACCGAAGGCTACGAAATAGCCGAAACGCTCTTTCATATGACCGAGCTTATATGTGCCTGCCCCCGTGGGAGTTTCTTCTTTGCCCGTGGTGCATAAAGCCTGCCTGACAATCTTATTTTCGTAATTGTCGGTTACGGTTATAATCTGATTTGTAAGGTCGATATCGATGGTATATTTGTTTGGATCGGTATTTTCATAATCGACCTTTGTTGTGTAGCCGCCAAGGTATTCTGCATTTGCACAAAATGCAGGCATGAGAACGGACAGAAAAACAAAAACTGCAATGCAAAAACAAGATAAACGCTTCATACAATACTCCCATAAATAAAATACGGTATTATTATATGCTTGTTGTGTCAAACTTGTCCATAAAAAATGAAGAAAAGAATCCCACAATAAGGAGAATTATGTATAAAACTTGTTCGATTGACCAAACGGGGGCAGGGAAAATGAGAAATACAGTGCCCAAAAGCAGACCGAATGATGTATAGTAGGTGGCAGAGCGGTACTTTTCAAGCATTTTTCTTACGAATATGAAAAGAAGTGCGGCAACAATAAGGCCACCTGAAAGTGCTGCAAAAAGCATGCCTGCGTTAAACGAATTCAGTGATGCAAGCAAGGGTTCATACAATCCCAAAAACATCAATATGAATGAAGAACTTATGCCGGGGATAACTATTCCTGTTGCAATAAGAGCTCCGCTGAGCATTGCGGTTAAGAAATTGAATTCCAAAGCACTGCCCGAAACGAATGTTTTTTCCAAGAAAAACAGCCCTGCGGCAACACATATGCCGACAAAAGTGCCTATTAAATATTTCGGTTTAAAGCCGTTTTGTGCGTTTGCCTGACGAATAAAGGAGGGTATGCCGCCTAAAACAAGCCCTATAAGCAGATATGTTACGGGAACTTCGTATGAGCCGAGCAACCATTCCAAAAGAAAGCTCATGGGCAGAAGCCCTATAAGTGAGCCGATAAGGAGGGGGAGCAGGAAAGAAAGACTTCCCTTGATATCCTTGAATAAGTTTGATATAGCTTCGAATATGCGTTCATACACACCTGTTGAAACAGCCAATATACCGCCGCTTGCACCGGGTAAAATTCCGCCGAAGCCTATTATTGCTCCTTTTATCATCAGTATAAAAAAGTCTTGTTTTTTTCTTTTGGTCATTTTATCTTTTGTAATCCTTAAAGCTTTGCGAGGTTTGATTTAACGCTCCTGGTTTATTGTGTATGCACCGACTATTGCCTGCGAGATAAGCGTAGCATCGTATACCGTTAGCTTTGACGATGAGTCTATATCTGCGGCAAGTGCATATGCTCCCTCAAGCGTGGACAGCCCCACTATGTGATGCATAAGAGCTGTTGAGTCTGAAACATTTATAAGTCCGTCGCCGTTCACATCACCGAAAAGTATCACTGTATATTCAGCACCGTCAATGCTTACGACGGAATTTGTTCCTATATGCATTGCTTCGCTGCTGCCCATGGATATAAGCTGTGCACCGTGGATCGGAGCAAAGAATTCATCGGGAGATAATTTTGTGCCGATGCCCGTTAAAGTCTTGTTTTCCGAATTTAGTATATATTCGGACTGCGGTGTGTCGGTAGGAGTGGGTGTAGGTACAGGAGTAGATATAGGAGTAGGTGTGGGTGGGGGTGTGAATGAGGGAACCGTCCCTGCATCAAAAACATCAAGCGACGCACCGGGGAAGAAGAAATTAAGTATTTCCTTATGCGTCATATTGTACTTTTCGCCTGCCATTACCTGTGCACTGCTCTGACTCAAGCCAACACCGTGACCGAAACGTCTGTGGTACACTGCATATCCGCCGTCAACCTCCTGCACATTGTATATTCTCAATGAAGTTCTTGTCATTATATTGAGCGAATAAAGGTCTGCCATTTTGAATGAGAACGAGAATGTTATATCCTTTGTTTCGCTTGTTTGGGAGTCTGTTTCTTTTACCGATATTCGCTCGGATACACTGCTTGGGTTATGTATCGGATCTTCTAAAGTGATCACTCCTTTTTTAAGCAATGGAGTATCCATAATAAGAGAGTCTGCCGCAACACTTGCATTAAGCGTCACATGGGCGTATACATGGTCAACGGAGTCGGTACTGCCGTCTGCATTTGTGGAATACATGGAGGAGATACTGTTTATGCGTTCAACAGTAGCATCCATTGCGGCTACACCTGCCGATACAAGTGCCTGACGTGTGTAAGTAAGAAGAAACGAGTTTATTTTCTGATACGACGAATACCACATACCGCTGTTTTTTGGTGCGGAGTTTTCGGTGAGATATTTTGAAGTATCGTTGGCAGGAAAGAATGCCATTTCCGCACGGCTTTCACTGCATTCAATATCATAGGGATCGGCAGTTTGAGCGTATGCGGCATCATAATTCGTGGAAGAACCCCATGCTTCTTTGGGAAGCACGGTTTCACCGCCGTTGCTCTGAGAATAATAAGTGGGGAAGAGCCTGCCGTTAAGATAAAGTGCCTCGTCAATAGTGGCATCTACGGCGGCTATTGACTTTACGAGCGTGGGCATATAGCCTTCGTACACCTGATCCTGTGCAGTATCACGGGTATCGTATATTGACGATGCCGAAGCAAGGTCTATTTTATAGCAAGCAAAACCTTTGCTGACTACAGCCTGAGCTTTAAGGGCTTCATAAGGATAATATTCGGGCATTTCGTTGGGTACTACTCCATACAGGTATTGGCGGAGCGGAACAATGTTTATTAAACGCAGATAATACGTGGAAGATGATGCGTAAGTTCTTACGGTAAGGTCGCCCAAGTAATTGAGCGTGAGTGAATGATAGGTATTGTAGAGCGAAAAGTAGCCTGCGTCAATGCTTGAATCAACTCGGCGAATATTGCATATATTGCCGCCGGAAAAAACGACTTGTGCATCGTTCTTGTCTGAATTTTTTGAATGGAGAATTGTCAACAAGCCACTGCTTTTATCGTTTGATATAAAAAGTTTACCACCGCTTACATATGTTTGAGTTTGGTCTATATAATATGTGCCTTTAAGCGAAACGTTTTTTTGAGTTTCACTATCGCCTATGCTCAGCTTTACACGCACAATGCCATAGTCTGATTGAGCATACGCAGACACAAAGGGGAGGATGGCGATGAGTAAAAGAACTATAACGATTAAGACGGAAATAATCTTATTTCGCATACCGACACCTCCTAAAATAAAAAGCTTTGTATCAATTATAATTGATACAAACCCTTTAAGTCAAGATTCGAGCTTTTAATTAACAATTCGTTAGCAACTATGCGACAAACAGTATACTTTTTGTCACTTTTGATTTATAAATTCTATTCCGACAACATGACTCATTACTGTTGTAGCATCGGCAACTGTTATATATCCGTCGTGATTTACGTCTGCTATATCGGCATACATCGAGTGAAGCTCGTTGATTCCGACTATATGGTTCATTATCGTGGTAGCGTCTGCAACATCGATTGTGCCGCTTCCGTTAAGGTCACCGAAAATCTTAACCGTGTAAACGGAGGGTGTACTTGAACCGTTTTCATAAAGATATGCGATGCAGCCCGTTCCTACATAATTTCCACGCATACCGATAACGGTTGCGGAAGTAATATTGGGGAATGAGGCAAGAATGAAGTCCTCAACCTTGGAGGGTGACATATTGGGCTCAATGTTGTAAATCGTTTTTTCTTCCTCGTCCAAAATGCAGGCCGCCTCATGGTCTTTGAGCGTGATACCTACGTATACAAGCCCTGCCGAAGCATTGGAAGCAGGAGTATAAACTCCGTTTTTGGGCTTTATGACTATTGCACCGCCGCCGTAGATTGTTGCGGCATTTGAAGAGGTGTAAAGCAGGGGTGAAACATCATTAAACTTAGTCGAACCCAAGAAACCGTAAATACCGTCATTATCGTCGGGATCATTTGCAATGAGTGCTATTCTGAACGCAAGCATTATATCGGAAAGTGACATTGAGTCAAGTGCACTGCCATAAAGTGCCGCCATAACGGCTTTTTCATCGGTGGGCTGAGCTTCATTGCCGAACACATCAAGCAGTGATTTAAAAGCCTTGTAGCTTCCTGCCTGTGTTTTTATGTACTGACCGAAAAGACAGTTCATGCCGTAGCAGGCAATGTCCGATTCGTTCCAACCGTATGCGGAATAACCGCCTGCGTAGGAAGTGCCGTAATTGTTTAACTGCTCGATTCTGTTCTGAAGTACGGAATCGGGATAAACCGCTTCCTGTGCCGCCATGGAACAAGCTTCGTCAAGCCATGTGCTTGCCCACGCACTGCTGCCGGATTGCGTATTTGTCCAATACTTTGAGAAGCTTATAAGATGCTGCATTTCGTGAGCTATTGTGTTGAACGCAGAATCAAGAGAAGAAGTACCGTTGTAAGTTATTGTGGGGTAAGTATCCAAATGTATCATGGCGGCCATATTGCCGTAAGTGTTTACAAGGTCACCGCTCCAGAAAAAGCCCGTATGATAGCTGTTTGTGGTGCTGCCGAAGCCGTCCTGAATATCATATACGAGAACATTGAGCCTGCCCATGCCTGTGGGATCATAAAAATCACCGAAATTTTCAAGCATTATGGGCTTGATTTTGTTGTCATACTCGTCTGCAATCGACTGTGCCTGCTGTTGGGTTATTGCATTTTCTTCGGACGGAACATACCATACGTAGCAGCTTTTGCCCGAACAAGCAAGTGTGAAGGTTTTGGAAACAAGAGTGTTGCTCCCTATTGTGGGGAATACGTTGAATACACGCTGCTGACCTGTGGAATAAATATCATTTGTGATAAGCTGATTGTAAAGTGGCTTTGATGCAGGGAAAACCACATCGGGAGCTTCAAAGTGAACAGGCATCATCCCGTCCGAAACAGCTTGCTTTTCGGAAACGGAGGAAGTGACGGTTTTACCTGAAAGAGAGCCTGTTGTAAGTGCGGAAGAAGCCGAAGTTGACGGATTGTAGATAAGAACATAATCCCCTTCATAGCCGCCCGACGGATTAAGGTCCAAGCCGAGAATTCCATCATTGACGGTTACTGCGTTTGAAGAACAAAACGGAATAAGCGTGAAAGAGAAAATCATTATTGCACAAAGAATGAAGGATGCATAACGGGAAACGTTTTTAAGCATGAAAAATACCTCCAAACAAGAATAAAAGCTTTAACATTTTATATTATAGCATTTTGGAAAATGCGTGTCTACCAAAAGACTATATGAGCCTTGACGCAAAGCAAGGCAAAAGAGCCACAATAAGGCAGTAAAGTATTGCACCGAAATTTTCCGTACGCAAAAGGCGATGACTCGTGTTTGAAAAGAAGAGACAGCCCTCGCAAATGATAAAACCCAGCGAAGAGATTACAAAGAATACGGGAGTTGTATTTAAGTAAGTAAGCGATATTATAAAGAAAACAAAAGAAACAAAAGTGGACGCAAACAAAATTATGTGACGAATCTTTTTAAAACCCACAGCCTGGAGTGAAGTGCGTCTTAAAGCAATATCAAGAGTGTAGAAAGCAAAAAGACGGGCAAGCAAATAGCAAAGAGCGGGGAACAATTCCACATGGAATGAACCTATGACGCATTGTGCCGAAACGGTAAAGAAATCAACAAAGAAAAGTGTGAGAACACGGAAAAATATAAACAGTTCCGTGTGTTTTAAAATGAAGCCCTTGGCAAAAAAACAAACCGAATTAAGTGCATAATAAACACCTATGACGGCAAATGGAATGAGCATTCGATAAGATACGAAAAAAGAAGATATAATCATCAGCACAGCGAGTATTCCGCCCGCAATGCGAAGCTCATGAAGCGAAATAAGTCCCGACGGTACAGGACGGTCTTTATGATGTATGTAATCGTATTTTAAATCACGGTGCTCATCGGCTATTCGGGTTAAAGCAAGAAATCCGAAAAAGACCAAAACCGAGCAAAGATAAGCACCGAATGAAAAAGGAATGTCGGTTGGAGCGGTAACAAAAAGTGACGCAGAGAGAGTAGCCAAAAAAGCCGCAGGCAAAAGGAGCAGCAAAGGAAATCTTTCGGATTGATATGTGAAAAACCGACCGCTCATGAAAATCCTTTCTCTAATAAGTGTCAAAATCAGCTATAATTATATTGCAAATACAAAATAAAGTAAAGTTGAACACAAAAAAGATAAAAACACATATTGCAAAAAGCAAAAAAGTGTGATATTATACTTCCCACGCCGAAGTGATGGAATTGGCAGACGTGACGGACTCAAAATCCGTTG
>JAZNWT010000034.1:0-6673 GCA_045593465.1 Clostridia bacterium | reverse complement strand
TGCCGATGAGATAGTAAGCATTCACATTGCAAGCAAGCTTAGCGGAACATTTCAGTCCGCAACGATAGCGGCTAATGAAGTTGACTGCGAGAGAATATTCTGTGTTGACAGTAAAAGTGCGTCTTTCGGTATGGCAATTATCGTCAAACACGCTGTAAAAATGCGTGATGCAGGTGCTTGTGCAAAAGATATTGCCAAGGAGTGTTCGTCACTTGCAGACAGGTTAAGAATAGTTGCACTTGTTGTTACGTTAAAGTATCTAAAAAAAGGCGGCAGACTTTCAAAAGCAAGTGCATTTGTGGGCGAGGCACTGGGTATTAAGCCCGTTGCATTGGTACGTGACGGTGAGGTCAATGTTATCGGAAAAGCACGTGGCGAGAAAATCGGCATGGAAATAATGAGAAAGTTCATTTGCGAACATAAGATAGATTATAAGTTCCCGGTAGCATTCGGTCATTCAAATGCACTTGAAAACTTGCATACAAAAATGGAACAGTTTAAAGAATTGTTCCCCGAAATGAGGGATTGTGAAAGCTTTATAAGCGACTTAGGTCCTGTTGTGGGCACGCACGTAGGGCCGGGAATATTTGCGATAGGATATGTGGAGGCATTTTAATGAAGCGAACCAAGCTTAAAGACAGAATTCTTCCGCCGTACAGCCGCGGTGAAGAATGGTTTAATTCAATATCACACATGGTTGGTGCGGCAATAGGCATAGTTGCAACCGTATTGTGTGTGATAACTGCGGTTAAAAACAGCAATGTTTACGGAATTGTGGGTGGTGCGATATTCGGTGCAATGATGACTGCACTGTATTCGATTTCTTCAATTTATCATGCCTTGAGTGCAAAGCTTACGGCGAAAAAAGTTATGCAGGTTTTGGATCACTGCACTATTTTTATGCTTATTGCAGGTACGTATACTCCCATAACGCTATGCAGTGTTCGTGGGTATGATGAAACTTTAGGCTGGCTCTTGTTTGCTGTGGTATGGACTGCGGCGATAGTGGGAATTGTGCTTAACGCAATAGATTTAAAAAAATACAATATATTTTCTGTTATATGCTATCTTGCAATGGGATGGTGCATAATCGTTGTTGCCGATAAAATGAAAGAAATATTCGGAACAGAGGCATTTACGCTTATATTGGCAGGCGGCATTGCTTACACCGTCGGTGCGATTTTATATGGAATAGGTGCAAAAAAGACTGTGTTCCATTCTGTATTTCACGTGTTTACCGTTATAGGAAGTCTGCTTCATTTCTTAGCTGTTTATCTGTATATAATCTGATACTGTTCTATATCGCGATTGTAGCAAAAGTTTATATGTGATATAATGAACAGCGGAGGTAGGAAATTATGGATTATAATGCAGAAGCTCTCCGTGTTCATAAGGAATCACGCGGTAAAATAGAAATAAAAAGCAAGGTTGCTCTTGAAAATAGGGACGACCTTTCTGTTGCATATACTCCCGGCGTTGCACAGCCCTGCCGTGAGATACACAATAATACCGAAGATGTATATACCTACACAGGAAAAGGCAACATGGTTGCTGTCGTTTCGGACGGAAGTGCAGTCTTGGGCTTGGGCAATATAGGTGCACATGCCGCAATCCCTGTAATGGAGGGAAAGGCGGTGCTTTTTAAGCGATTTGCCGATATTGATGCATTCCCCATATGTCTTGACACTCAAAATGTTGATGAAATAGTCGAAACCTGTGTGAGGATAGCTCCTGTATTTGGCGGAATAAATCTTGAGGATATAAGTGCTCCTCGTTGCTTTGAGGTTGAATCAAAGCTTAAGGAGCGTCTTGACATTCCGGTTTTCCATGATGACCAGCACGGTACTGCAATAATAGTTTCTGCAGGCTTGACAAATGCTTTAAAGCTTGTGGGGAAAAAGCTCGAAGAAGTTACAATAGTAATAAACGGAATAGGTGCGGCAGGTACGGCAATATGCCTCTTGCTTGAAAACTTAGGTGCAAAAAATATTGTGCTTTGTGATAAGCACGGCATCATGAACAGCGGCGAAGAGGGTACTCATTGGATGAAGGAAAAACTCGTCCAAAAGCATAATCCTTTGGGCAGAAAAGGAACTTTAGCCGATGCACTTGTAGGTGCCGATGTGTTTATCGGTGTTTCCGCTCCCAATTTGCTTACGGCAGAAATGCTCAAAACAATGAACCGTGATGCAATAGTCTTTGCAATGGCAAACCCCACACCCGAAATAATGCCCGACAAGGCAAAAGAAGCAGGCGTGCGTGTTATAGGTACGGGACGAAGCGATTTCCCGAATCAGGTAAATAACTGTCTTGCATTCCCCGGTGTATTCAGGGGTGCACTTGACGCACGTGCAAAAGCGATAACCGAAGATATGAAAGTTGCCGCTGTATATGCACTTGCAAACATGGTAAGCGATGAAGAACTCAGCGAAGAATACATTTTGCCGTCAGCACTTGATGAGCGTGTTGCAAAATGTGTAGCTGAAGCGGTAAAGGCAGCGGCTCATTGCTAAAATCGGTCAATTTTGCATACCCTATTATTAGGGGTGATTAAATTGGCAATGCTTAATTATTGTGAGCTTAAACGAAAAGAAATAATAAATCTGTGTGACGGTGCAAGGCTCGGTACTATTTGTGATATGGAGATAGATTCCGTTACGGGGCAGATAAACAACATTGTTGTTCCGGGACCGCCGAGACTTTTCGGAATGATTAAAAGCGATGAGGAAATAGTAATACCGTACAATAAAATCAAAAAAATAGGTGACGATGTGATACTTATAGATATAATTTTATGAAAGTTCATGCTGTTGCTCTTTTTGTGCATTGAAAGCATGATATAATAGATAAAAGTATTACGCCGTACAAAAGAAAGAGAGAAATATAGAATTTGGCAATAAATACGGATAAAACAGAAATACAGAATAAAGAAAAAAATACAGTTTCAAGGAGAAGCAGAACGCAATCGGCAGTAAAGAAAAATGCTTCTCAAACAAAGAAGAAAACTCAAAGTAAGGAAGCTAAAAAAACTTCAAAGAGTCAAACAAAGACTCAAAGCAAGTCGAAAACAAAAGCTACGGTATCGAAGCTGCCGCAAAAAAACAAGGCACAGACCGAAACCACCAAAAAAAGTATCGTAAAGAAAAAAACAGCCTCAAAGACTGTAGGGCAGACCGAGAAAAAAGGATTACTCGGCTTAAAAAAAGAAAGAAAAACATCTAAAAAAGAAAGTGCAGTCTTGAAAATAATACCCTTGGGCGGTATTGGTGAAATAGGCAAGAATATGACCTTGCTTGAATACGGCAACGATATAATCGTTATAGATTGCGGATTAAGCTTTCCCGATGAAGAAATGCTCGGCGTGGATCTTGTAATACCGGATATGTCGTATCTTACAAAGAATGCAGACAGGGTTAAAGGCATATTTATAACACACGGTCATGAAGACCATATAGGCGGTATGCCGTATTTGCTCAAGGAAATAAATGCACCGGTTTACGGTACAAAACTTACCATAGCACTTGTTGAGCATAAGCTTGAAGAAGCGAAGATAAGCGGTGCAAAGCTTAATTGCGTAAATCCTCGTGATACAGTCAAACAGGGCTGTTTCAGCGTCGAATTTATAAAGACGAGCCATTCGATAGCAGGTGCGGTCGCTTTGGCAATTACAACCCCGGTCGGCGTTGTAATACATACGGGTGACTTTAAAGTGGACTATACGCCCATAGACGGTGAACCTATTGATATCGCACGTTTTGCACACTATGGAACAAAGGGCGTATTGGCACTTTTGAGCGACAGTACAAATGTTGAGCGGGCAGGATATACACAGTCGGAAAAAGACATCGGAAAGACTTTTGAGCAGTGCTTTTCGGCGGCAAAGGGAAGAGTTATCGTTGCTTCGTTTGCTTCAAATATATACAGGATACAGCAGATTGCAGATACTGCGATATCGTTCGGCAGAGTTTTATGCTTCCAAGGGCGTTCCATGATAATGATAGCTCAAGTGGCACGGGAGCTTGGATATTTGAATATAAGCGATGAACATATAGTTGATGTGGACAAGCTGAAAAATTATGAGGCTGATGAAATTTGCGTAATAACCACGGGTACGCAGGGCGAGCCCATGAGCGGTCTTTCACGTATGGCAAACGCGTCGCACAATAAGCTGAATGTAAGCAAAGGTGATACCGTAATAATATCCGCTTCGGCAATTCCGGGAAATGAAGTGGGCGTGGCAAGAGTAATCAACAGGCTTTATGCAAACGGTGCAAATGTTGTTTACGATAATATGGCAGATGTTCATGTTTCGGGACATGCCTGCCGTGAGGAATTAAAGCTGATGCTTACGCTTACAAAGCCTAAGTTTTTCATTCCGGTGCATGGCGAAGAACGTCATCTGCATCAGCATGCACGTCTTGCGGGCGAAATTGGCATGGAAGATAAGAATGTATTCGTGATGGAGCTTGGCAATGTGCTTGAGCTTACACGCAAAAGCGGAAAAATAACGGGTGATGTTGTATGCGGAAGTGTGATGGTTGACGGAAACGGTGTCGGTGATATAGGTGATGCCGTTATAAGAGAAAGAAAACAGCTTTCGCAGGACGGGCTTGTAACGGTTGCAGTGACACTTGACAAACAAACAGGCAGACTGCTTTCAAATGTCGAAGTGCTCTCAAAAGGCTTTGTGTTTGTAAGAAGCTCAGAGGAGCTTCTTAACGAAGCAAAGAATATCGCAACGAATTCGGCAAAGCAGTTTGAGGGTGCACACAGGTCTGAATGGTCAACCCTTAAAAATGGCATGAAGAGTTCTTTAAAGAATTATTTTTATAATAAAACAAAGAGAACACCAATGATAATACCCATAATAATAGAAGTAGAGGTGCAGTAAAATGGTATACGATAAGGCGAGAGAATTGGCTAAAATTCTCAGTGACAGCGAAGAGTACAAGGAGTACAGGGAAGCAAGCGGGAAAGCATTTGAGAATGAAACCACAAAGGCACTTATAAAAGAGTATCATCAGCTTCAGATGCAGGCACAGGCAAGCATGGTTTCGGGCAACAAGGACGATGCACTTATGGAGAAATTGCAAAAAATAGGCGAGATACTTCAGCTTAATGCAGATGCTTCAAGATTTTTGTTTGCCGAATTCAGATTAAACAGAATGCTTGGAGATGTTTATAAAATTTTGGCTGAAGCTATCGATATAGACCTTGGAATGCTGGAGGGCTGATGTTACTATGGATGAAAAAAATGATACCATCATTGTGCCGTCCATAAAAGACGAAGAGGCAACAAACGAGCCTGAAAAGAAAAACAAGTGGAAAGAGTATAAAACATGGCGTCCGATAATTATTTGGGCGGTAAGTGTGTTTATTGCTGTTTTATTGGTTGTTATTGTGACGGTAAGTATAAAGGATATGCTCATATCTCCTGCGGATAAGAACGATGCAACCCCGATAACCGTTGAAATTCCCCGTGGAAGCGGTGCTTCAACGATAGCCAAAATACTTTACGAGGCAGGCGGAGAAGACGGCGAAGGGCTTATTAAGCATGCTATAGGTAAAGCCGCATTCAAGATTTACGTTGACTTTACAGGCAATTCAAGCAAACTTAAAGCAGGCACATATATATTATCAAGAAACATGAGCATACCGCAGATGGTGAGCATTATCTGCGAGGGTAATCCTGCAAAAGAAACTGTCAGGTTTACTATCGCAGAGGGTATGACGGTTGAGGATATAGCTAAAAAGCTTGTCGAATCCTCCATACTTAGCAGTGAGACTGAGTTTTTGACTCTTTGCAAAACAGGTTCCGAATTTAAAAGCTCGTATTCATTTATAAATGATATACCGTCAAATATCACGGAAAACAGAAAATATGTGCTTGAGGGATATTTATTTCCCGATACATACGAAGTTTACACAGACGTTACCGCAAGAACCATAATCACAAAAATGCTTGACCGTTTCGGTGAAGTTTTCAATGAGGAAATGGTCGAAAAGGCAAAAGCACAGAATCTTACGGTTGATGAAGTTATAAGAATGGCATCAATAGTTGAAAAAGAAGCAAAGACGGCTGACTTTTCAAAGGTTGCGGCAGTATTGTATAACCGTATGGACGCAAATATGCTCATACAGTCCGATGCCCCATTGAATTACATATTGGGTACGGGCGACAAGCTTAATTTCACAACCGAAGAGCTTCAAAACACATCACTCTATAACACATATGTTCATAAGGGGTTGCCGCTCGGTGCTATCTGCAATCCGGGTGCCGATGCGATAAATGCAGTTCTTGAGCCTTTTGATGAATACATGGAGGAGGGCAATAAGTATTATTACTTCTGCCTGACAACGCATGAAACGGGTGCACTCATATTCGCAAAAACGCTTGAAGAACATGAAAGAAATGTTGCAGAGTATAAACCTAATTGGTAATAAGTAAGTGAGTAAGAACAGCATCTTAAAAGGTGCTGTTCTTTAGAGAGAAAAACATGAAAAGTTCAAACAAAAACAGCAACAAGTCATCTGTCGCATTTGTTGTATTGGGAATGATAATAGGCTTTGCAGTCGGATTTGTCGGTGCAAATATTATGTACAGCTATCAGGAAGAATTCGGAATAATCGGTTTCGTTTTATTTATAGCAGTCGTTATTTTTTGTTTCTATGC
>JAZNWT010000033.1:0-3505 GCA_045593465.1 Clostridia bacterium | reverse complement strand
TGTGCAATGCGGTCGCCAAACCTTTGCACATTATATCATGGAGGTTTTTTACTTATACTAAAGTTTTTATCTTCCCCCAGTAGAACTGGGGGTTTATTTCCACGCCTTGAAGGCACCAACAAAAAATGAACCGAGGAATATTCTTCGGTTCATCTTTCTCTTTTAATTAATACTTACGTTTTCTTGCTGCCTCAGCCTTCTTCTTACGCTTGATGCTGGGCTTTTCGTAGTGCTCACGTCTGCGAACTTCAGCGAGGACACCACTTCTTGCACACTTACGCTTAAAACGCTTAAGAGCACTTTCCAGTGATTCGTTTTCACCAACGCGAATTTCCATTTTTCTCTCCCCCCCTCCGTTTCGCAAAGCTGCGAACTATTTGAGCTACGCTCAAACATATGACATTATACTCCAACTAAAACTGCAAGTCAACATAAATAAACAATGATTTTTTTGTTTTTTTCACATTCAACGCATTGATTAAGGTAGTATTTTGTTATATAATTAGGCAGTTAAAAATGGAGATGTTTTATGAAAAAAATTCCCGTAAATACAAAGCATTCAAAACGCATAAACAAACGCAAGCGTTTGCATCGGCTTCTTAAGCATTTAAGATTGGCGGTGTTCCTTTGTGTTGCAGCGTTTTTGATAATATTCATCATCAATCTCTTTGTTTCCAGACCTTCCGAAAAAGCCCTTGCCGCAATTATAGAAAACGGCACTTTTTCAAACGGTATAACGGTTAACGGAGTTGATGTGAGCGGTCTTACTTTCGATCAGGCAAAAGAAGCTGTAATTCCTGCCGTAAACGAATCGATGCAGGAAGTGGGTATTTCCATCGTTTACAGCAGTAACCTTTGGTTATTGAACGCTTCCGATATAGGCGTCACTGCCGATATAGACAAAACTTTAACAGAAGCTATTCTTTTTGCAAAAAGCGGCAACCGCAGTGAAAATGCTAACGCACGTGCACAGCTTGAAAACGGCGGTGTTGCATTTACCGTTCCGCTTATTCCCGAAACAGAGAAATTTACCGTTGCACTTAATTCAATCGCAGAAAACTTTTCCACAGCACCCAAGGAACCATCGGCAAAACCCGATGTATGGGCTTCCTCCCCCTCTTTCACATATACGGAGGGAAGTCCCGGCTATTCCTTTGACACTGCATCTTTAATATCCGATGTGGTTGCCAAATTTGAGCAGGGTGAGTATACGCAGACCGTAACGCCCACGCTTGTGCTGACACAACCCACAAAAACGCTTGAAGACATACAGGCAAACACCGTACTGCGTGCCAAATTCACAACCGAATACGGTTCTTCAAGCACGCTTCGTGAAACAAACCGTATTGCAAACATACTTAAAGCCGCCAACCTTTTAAGAGGTGCGGTTATTGAAGACGGTGAAGAGTTTTCATTCAACGATTATATAGGTCCCCGCACCGAGATCGGCGGATGGCCTCCTGCACCGGGAATCGTAAACGGCAACACTTACGAGCTTCAGCCCGGCGGCGGTATTTGTCAGGTAAGTACAACACTTTACAACGCACTGCTTCGTTGCGGAAGCGAAATAGAAATAACAAACCGCAAGCATCACTCATGGCCCTCCTCATATGTTCCCTACGGTCTTGATGCTACCGTTTCCACGGGCGGTCCCGACCTTGCTTTTCGCAACAACACGGGCTCTACGCTTTATATATTTGCATATGCGGACAACCGTGATTACGAAATGACCGTCTATATCTACGGTGCACCGTTGGATGACGGAGTATCCTACAAGGTCTATAGCGAAATTATAGAAACAATACCCAAGCCCACTCCCGTTATAGAGGAACGCTCGGATTGGCCCGCAGGTTACAAAGAGGTCGATTACAAATCAAGAGAAGGCTACCGTGTTACGGTATACCGTCAGAAATTGGTGAACGGTGAAAAAGTCGGAGAAGCAGAAACACTGTATACAGATAAATATCGTGCCATCACGGGAAAAACTTATGTAGGTACAGGTGACTCATCGTTGCCTAAACCATAAACCTAATTTAAGAAAAGAGGGAACTAATATGGACTATTCAAAAGTTATCAATCAAACGGTTTTAGATGTTCCACCGTCCGGAATCAGAAAATATTTTGACATGTTGACGGACACGACCATCAGTCTCGGTGTCGGCGAGCCTGATTTTCCCACGCCCGAACGCATAAGGAAATATGCCCTTGAGCGTCTTTCCGTCGGCCGTATTCCCTATTCTTCAAACTCAGGTATGCCCGAACTTCGAAAACTCATTGGCGAGTATATGCTCGACAGATTTTCTTTGAAATATGATATGACACAAATACTTGCCACAGTCGGTGCAAGTCAAGCAATAGACCTTACTCTTCGCACGCTGATAACCCCGGGTGACGAAGTAATCGTACCCGACCCCGGCTATGTTGCTTATACTCCCGGCGTACTTTTCTGCGGCGGTGTTCCCGTAAGTGTAAAGCTTACTGCTGAAAACAAATTTAAGATGACAAAAGAAGCCTTAAGTGCTGTTATAACGCCGAAAACAAAAGCAATAATACTTCCCTATCCCACCAACCCAACGGGCGGCATCATGGAAAAAGAAGATCTTGAGGCTATCGCAGAGGTTCTTATAGAAAATGATGTAATGGTAATTTCCGATGAAATATATGCAGAGCTTACATATAACGGCAAGCATCATGTTTCAATGGCTTCCATACCCGGAATGTACGAAAGAACAGTTGTATTGAACGGCTTCTCAAAGGCATTCTCCATGACGGGTTGGCGTATCGGTTTTGTATGTGCTCCCGAACCCATTATAAAGGCGATCACAAAGGTTCATCAGTTCACAATGCTTTCAGCACCCACACCTGCACAGTATGCCGCAATAGGTGCTTTGGAGCAGGGCTTGGCAGACGGTTATAAGGATATGAACGAAATGCTCGATGAGTATGCTCGCCGCCGCCGTTACTTAGTTGACTCATTCAACGAACTCGGTCTTACCTGCAATGAACCCGAAGGTGCATTCTATGTATTTCCCTCAATCGAATCCACAGGTCTTTCCTGCGAAGATTTTGCGGAAAGGCTGCTTAAAGAAGCAGATGTCTGCGTAGTTCCCGGAACTGCATTCGGCGAGAGCGGTGCAGGCTTTGTTCGCTGCTGCTATGCTACAAGCATGGAAAACCTCATAGAAGCAGTAAGACGCATTAAAGTATTCCTTGACAATCTTAAAAAATAAGCTTATATGCTATAAAAGTCAACTGCCCGAACAAAAGTTCGGGCAGTTTTTTACAACAACATAACTAAGCTGTTCACCTACACAAACAGCTTAGTTATAAATCCCGTCCGTCACAAAGCGACGAACGGGATTTTTGATTGTGTTACAGATTAAACTATTTAGGCTCTAATCCGATTGTGGCGACATGTGCGTCACAAGCGGAAGAAAAACTTTAGAATTCATATGTTCCCCATGCCTGAACATCTACCGTGTCGGGCAATGTGCCGTTTGTCTTG
>JAZNWT010000032.1:0-25484 GCA_045593465.1 Clostridia bacterium | reverse complement strand
GCCTAATTTTAAAAGTTTTTTATCCATGCAGCACCCCTAAAAATAAAACAGTACGGTATTATTCCGCACTGTTTATCTTTTCCTTTATGCTGTTTCATATGCAAGTTACTTTTTTGAAATAAGCTGCTGTGCATGCAAAAGTGCCGTTTCCTCAAACTCACTTCCGCCAAGCATTCTCGCTATTGCTTTCACTTTGTTTTCATCGTTTAAAAGCTCAACCTCAACCACAGTGGTTTCTCCGTTATCCTTTTTCCTAACCTCGTGATGGTTTGTTGAAAGTGCCGCTATCTGTGGAAGATGCGTTACGCATATTACCTGACGTTTTTTTGCTATACTACGCATTTTTTCACCAACGGCATCTGCTACTTTTCCGCTTATGCCCGTGTCTATTTCATCAAATATCATGGTATCAATATCGTCATTATCGGCAAATACCGTTTTAAACGAAAGCATTATTCGTGACATTTCGCCACCCGACGCTACCTGTGCAAGTCCTTTTAAGCTCTCGCCCGAATTTGCACTGAGCATGAATACTGCTTTATCCTTTCCGTCAGCCTCCACAGCATCGTCGTTTTTTGACGTAAAGCTCACCTCAAAGCGTGATTTTTCCATTCCAAGCTGTGCAAGTTCAAGAAGTAAACGGCTTTCAAGCTCCTTTGCCGCACTCTTTCTTATATTGCTCAAAAGTGCACTTGCTTCATCATATTCTTTAAGCTTTAACTCAAGCTGTTTTTCGTATTTTGCGTTCTCCTGTGCCGCATTTTCAAGTTCAACCAGCCTTGCCGCACATTCTTCCTTATAGCTGTTTACAGCTTCTATACTGCCGCCGTACTTACGCTTCAAGCTTGAAACGGTATCTATCCTCTGTTCAACCTCATCTATTCTTGCCGGTTCAAAATCAAAATCCGTCTTCATTTCACGAAGCTCTGCCGCAACATCTTCCGCAGCATAGTATATATCGTTCAGTTTTTGTGAAAGCTCCTCATATTTTGATGAATATACTGCCGCCGAAGCAATCTCGCTTGCCGCCCGTTTCAAAGCTGAAAGTGCATCATTATCTCCCGACAGCGAATAATACGCTTCCTCCAAAGATGTCATTATCTTTTCGGCATTTTGAAGCAGTTTTCTTTCTTCTTTAAGCTCTTCGTCCTCGCCGTTTTTAAGTGCGGCACTTTCAATTTCATTTATTCTGAAAGAGAGTATATCCATCTCTCTTTCACGCTCTGCCTCACTCATAAAGCCCGAAAGCATTTTACTTTTAATTTCGTGATATTGTCTTGAAATTTGAGCCACACACTCTTTTTGCACGGCTATTTCTTCACCGCCGAATGAATCAAGAAAGTCTATATGCGAGCTCTCGTCCATAAGCTTTTGATGCTCATGCTGACCGTGTATATCCACCAAAGCATCGGAAACCCGTTTCAAAAGAGCAAGCGTTACAGGCATTGAATTTATACGGCATACATTCTTCCCATGCACGAAAAGCTCTCGTGATAAAATAAGCTCATCACTTGCTTCTATTCCTGCTTCTTCAAGAATTTCGCTCAATGAGTCGTTTTTTGCAACATCAAAAACAGCGACTACCTTTGCTTTATCGGCACCCGTTTTTATAAGTTCCTTTGCGGCTCTCTCGCCCAAAACAAGATTTACCGCATCTATTATTATTGATTTGCCTGCACCGGTTTCACCGGTAAGTACATTGAACCCCGATTCAAAATCTATCTCCAGCTTTTGAATCAGGGCAACATTTTCAATATACAGCTTTGAAAGCATTTTATTTCAACTCCGTATTGTATTCTGTTAAATAAGCATTTCTTTGAAACGTCTTTCAAGCTCTGCGGTATCGTTTGCGTCCTTAACAGCAACAAAAATCGTATTGTCGCCTGCAATCGTTCCTGCAATTTCCGGCCATTTCATTGAGTCCACGGCTTCTGCGGCGGCATTTGCAGTACCCGAAACCGTTTTTATTATTATAAGATTACCACAGCTCACCATTGATATTACCGAATTGGTGAATATGCGATAAAACCTATCTTTAAGACCTGTTTCCGCTTTATCGACCGTTGCGTATTTATATACGCCGTCATCAAGCAATACCTTTACAAGACGCAGTTCCTTTATATCTCTTGAAACCGTTGCCTGTGTAACGCTTACACCGCTCTCTCTGAGCTTCGTTGCCAAGTCATCCTGAGTTTCGATATTATACTTTTCAATAAGTGCCAATATCATTTCGTGTCGTGCAGTTTTCATGCTTTAAAACCTCTCTGTATTAGTTTTCAGAACAGTTTATTTTTTATCAGTGCGAATAAATTTTTATCACCAAGCGTAATAAATTTCGCTCTCTCACAATATGCACCTACGGTTATTTCGCTTCCCTTTTCAAGATTTTCGCAAAACATTCCGTCCAGTGACAAAAAGCCGTCACTTTGCATTTTAAATTCTATTTTTGATGTCATGGACGTTACTATCGGACGCATGGTAAGCAAGTGCTGACATATGGGAGTTATAAGCATTGCGTCCAAGCCGGGAGCTATAACAGGGCCGCCTGCCGAAATGGAATATCCCGTAGAACCTGTGGGAGTTGCTACCACAAGCCCGTCACCCGACAGCTTACCTGCATATTTTGAGTCAATGCTTACATCTATCTGCGTAACGCCCGAAAAACGCTTTTTATAAAGCATTACATCGTTTAAACATATACGTTTTTTTCCGCCGTCAACACTGCACTCAAGCATAAGCTTTTCATCAAGCGTAAAGTCGCCGTTTTTTATCTTAAGCAATGCTTCATCAAGTGCATTTATGTCTATCTCGCTTAAAAAGCCTATACGCCCGGTATTAACCCCAAAAACGGGCAATGAATTTCTCACTGCAGTAGACGCGGCACGAAGTATGGTGCCATCACCGCCTATTGCAACTATAAAATCAACCTCGCTGCCGTCAAACTCACTGTTGTTTACCGTTGAATCATAATCCTCACAAGCCATAACAACAGTATGAGAAAAGCCGCACTTTTGTGCCGCACATACGGCACTTTTTAAAGCACCGCCTTCTTCACTTTCTTTTGGACGTATAAAAAAAC
Organism: Clostridia bacterium; assembly: GCA_045593465.1. Lineage (GTDB taxonomy): Bacteria > Bacillota > Clostridia > Christensenellales > CAG-138 > RGIG3096. The sequence continues at coordinate 22,405 of JAZNWT010000032.1, read as the reverse complement.
CGACACAGTTGTTTTTCACACAACCACCTACTATTTTTAATAATTCACCATTTTTTATAATTATACACATAAAGCCCTTGTGTTTTCAAGGACTTTTTAATTTTTGCATGAATATTTTTGCATTTATTCAGTTATTCTATACTAAGTTTGAATGAGCTTTCTCAACTATTTCACGTGCTTTTTCTTCTATATCGAACTTTTCGCCGTGTAAATTATTCTTTAGATAGAGCAAAAATTCAATATTTCCTTTGGGACCTGTTATCGGCGAAAAATCAAGTGCTTTAATTGAGAAGCCTGTCTCTTCTGCAAAAGAAGCAACACTGCAAATAACATCGAAGTGAACCTGTTTATCTCTTACAACTCCGTTTTTGCCTACCTTTTCCCTGCCTGCTTCAAACTGAGGCTTTATAAGTATCACACCCTCTGCATTCTCACGCATACAGCTTTTAAGACTTGGCAGGATAAGCTTTACGGAAATGAACGATACATCCATTCCTACAAAATCCCAAGAAGTATCGAACATATCCAAAGTGAGGTTTCTTGCATTGGTGCGTTCCATAACAACAACACGCTCATCACTTCGAAGCGACCAATCAAGCTGACCGTAGCCCACATCAATAGCAAAAACCTTGCTTGCACCACATTTGAGCATACAGTCGGTAAAGCCGCCTGTTGATGCACCGACATCGGCACATACAAGCTTATCAAGCTTAATATTCCAAATCTTTATTGCTTTATCAAGCTTAAGACCGCCCCTGCTCACATAAGGATTCGGATCCTCACGCACGGTAAGTACAGCGTCCTCTTTTACATTCTCGCCGGCTTTGTCTATTCTTACCTCACCCTGATAAACAAGCCCAGCCATTATAAGTGAGCGTGCTTTTTCACGGCTTGCGGCAAGCCCTGCTTCAACCAGTCTTACATCTGCCCTTATGTTTTTCACAGATTTTCCTCTATCTTTGTTCGTATTTTTTGAGCGGATATTGAGCACAATTCATCCTGCTGTGAAAGTGTGGCATGCTCTACAGGCTTCTCGCTTACGCCCAAATTTATTACTTTTATTCCCGTATTAAAATATTGTCTTAAATATGCACCCATTCCCAAAGCCGCAATACCGTCTTCAACGGTTATAATGCACTTTGCTCGGTTATTTATTGCTTTGAGCATTTCTTCATCAAACGGACGAATAAACCTCGCATTAACAAGTCCCACATTTAAGCCTTCACACGCCTGTTTTGCATTTTCAAGCACACGCCCCGATGCAATTACCACCACGTCGGCTAACGGCTTTATAATTTCCCATTTGCCAAACTCTATTTTCTTATCCTCATCACCCTTTGGCAATGCACCTCTGCCATAGCGTATAGCAGACGGAGCATCTGTTTCAACAAGCATTTCAAGCATTTTTTTAAGCTCATACTGCGTTGACGGTATGCATATGTTAACATTCGGAACGGTAAGCATATATGCAATATCATAAACACCCTGATGTGTTTCTCCGTCCTCACCCACAAGACCTGCTCTGTCGAGTGCAAATACAACGGGCAGATTTTGAAGTGCAACATCGTGCAAAACTTGGTCATATGCACGCTGCATAAATGTTGAATATATAGCCACAACAGGTCTTAATCCGCCTGCCGCCATGCCTGCCGCCATGGTAACTGCGTGCTGTTCCGCAATGCCAACATCAAAGAAGCGTTCGGGAAAGGCTCTTTCAAAAGCGGCGAGCCCCGTTCCCTGCGGCATTGCTGCACATATCGCCGTAATTTTTTCGTTCTTTTGAGCAAGCTCTATCATCGTTTCACCGAAAATCGCAGAATTGCTCTTTGCTTTTTTTACGGTTTCTCTGCCTGTTTCTACATCAAAAATACCAATCCCGTGAAAACGCTCGGGATCATTCATTGCAGGCTCATAACCGGTGCCCTTTTTGGTTACAACATGAATAATGGCAGGCCACTCAAACGAAGATGCTTTTTTCAGTACCTCGATTATTTCCTGTGTATCATGACCGTCAACAGGGCCTAAGTATGTAAAACCCATTGCCTCAAAAAATATATTTCTCGGCATCAAAAAGTATTTTATTCTGTTTTTCAGCCTGTATACCCATCTTGAAAGAGAAGGACCTACTTTCGGTATTGATGTAAGCAATTTTTCTATGCGATGCTTAAACATCAAATATCGCTTGCTTGTGCGGAGATTTGAAAAATAGCTCGACAACGCCCCGACATTACCCGATATCGACATTTCGTTATCGTTCAATATAACAAGAAGCGGAAGCTTGCTCTCGCCCGCATCGTTTAAAGCTTCGAAAGCCATGCCGCCCGTCATTGCACCGTCACCTATCACTGCAATAACTTTTCCTTCTTCACTAAGAAGCTGTTTTGCTCGAAGCATTCCGAGTGCCGCCGAAACAGATGTGCTTGAATGACCTGTATTAAACGAATCATGCTCGCTCTCTCTGCGTTTCGGAAAACCGCCGAGCCCGTCCTTCTGCCTAAGCTTTTCAAAGTCTTTTCGTCTGCCGGTAAGTATTTTATGAACGTATGACTGATGCCCGACATCAAAAACAATTTTGTCTTTGGGGGTTGAAAATACATTGTGAAGTGCCATTGTAAGCTCCACAGCACCCAAATTAGAAGCCAGATGTCCACCATGCGTGGCAACCGATTCAACCAAAAAAGCACGAATCTCCTCAGCTAAAATCGGATAATCCTTTTCGTTAATCTTTTTAAAATCATCTATTGAGTTTATTGTGTTCAATAAATTATATTTTGCCAAAACAAGTTCCCCATTTTTGCGTAAATATCGCCCCGCCTTTTTTACGCTTTTCTCTCTAACGTATAGTCTACGATATATGTAAGATATTTTGCTCGTTCTCCGAAAATATCCAAAGAACGCTTTGCTTTAAGTGCCGCTTCAACAGCCATACGTCTTGACTGTGACAAGCCGTACAGCTTCGGGTATGTAAGCTTATCCGATGCTCCGTCCTTACCCGTAGACTTGCCCAAGAGCTTTGAATCGCCCTCCACATCAAGTATATCATCTGTTATTTGGAAAAGCACACCGTATATTTCGCCGAAATCCACAATCGCATTTATTTCGTCCTGCGAAGGATATCCTGTATACGCACCTGCTATAAGTGCCGCCGTTATAAGTGCTCCCGTTTTTCTTGAATGTATATCCAGAAGCTCTTTTTCGCCTGCGTCGGCATTCTTTTCGTACAGTTTATCATCAAACTGACCTGCGACAACACCCCAAACGCCCGCACCGTTTGCTATGGCACTTATTGCATTTATGTAATTTTTATTCTGAGTTTTTGCCGCACGGAGCATTATCTGAAAAGCATACGACAAAAGCCCGTCACCTGCTAAAAGTGCAGTTGCTTCACCAAACTTTTTATGATTCGACGGCATACCTCTTCGCATATCATCATTATCCATGCATGGAAGGTCGTCATGTATGAGTGAATAGGTATGTATCATTTCAATGCCGCAAGCAAGCGGAAGTGCGTTTTCCACATTGCCGCCAACCATTTCACATACCGAAAGCGTAAGACAGGGACGCAGTCTTTTGCCGCCTGCTTTCACGCTGTAAAGCATTGCTTCACGAAGCCTTTGCGGTATTCTTGAATCATTCATGTACTCTAAAAGTGCATCTTCAACCAAGGATACGTAACGGTCAGTCCTGTCCTTCATCGTTTTTCACCTCCGCTTTTTCAAGCTTTTTGTCATACGCATCAAGTATCTTTTTGCAATATGCACTAAGCTCCTGCCCTTTTTCATAAAGCTTCATCATTTCATCAAGTGCCAAATTTCCTTCGCTGAGCTTGTCCGTTATATTTTCAAGCTCTGCCATTGCGTTTTCAAAAGTCATTTCATTCTTTTTCATTTGCTGTGCCTCGTAATTTCCTTAACGATAACCTTTACGCTTCCGTCGCTCATGATTATGTCAGCCGTATCACCGACATTAAGTCCCTTTGTATCCGTTACATATTCGCCCTTACTGCTTTTTACTGCGGCATAACCTCTGTCAAGCACTGCAAGCGGCGAAAGTGCATTTAATTTCGCATCATTTCCCAAGCACTTTTCTTTTGATAACTGCAATTTGAGCTTAACTGCCTCATTCATTATGCGAGAGTAATTTTCAAGCTTTACATAGCAGTTATCAAGTATATTCAGCGGCGATGAAAGCACTGCCGACGACATTATCGACTCGATTCTTTGCCGTTTTAACGCCACAGCACTACGCACCGAAGCATTTATTGCATTGCGGTAATTATCAAGCGTCTGAGCAATCGAGTCATAAAGCGGAACACATAATTCCGCCGCCGCAGACGGTGTGGGAGCACGCATATCCGCAACAAAATCCGCTATTGAAAAATCGGTTTCATGACCTACGGCACTTATTATGGGAATTTCACTCTCATATATGGCACGAGCCACCACTTCTTCATTGAAAGCCCATAAATCCTCTAAACTGCCGCCGCCCCTGCCGACAATCATAACATCACATTTTTTTATCTTGTTCATGTAACGTATGGCTTTTGCTATTTCCTGTGCCGCACCGTTACCTTGAACAGCCGTGGGGCAAAGGCAAATATTCATTTTATCGAATCTTCGCCTTGTTATGTTTATTATATCCTGCAAAGCGGCACCCGTGGGTGATGTAACAACACCCACACATTTCGGTAAAAAAGGTATCGGCTTTTTATGTTCCTCATCAAAAAGGCCTTGTGAGGCAAGCTTTTCTTTAAGCTTTAAAAAACGCTCGAAAATTATGCCGCTTCCCTCTTTTTCGATGCTGCGTACATTTATGCGAAACTGCCCGTCCTTAACATAGAGCATGGCACTTCCCTTTACCACAACCTGCATACCGTCTTTTAAATCAAGCTTGTACCTGATATTATCGGCATACGACTTGAACATGGTGCATCTTACGAGTGCGTTTTCATCTTTTAAAGAAAAAAAGATATGGCCTGATGAATGCTTTACCAGACCGCTTATCTCTCCGCGAACACCTATATTCCCAAGAAGTATATCCTGCTTGAGCTGTGCCGCAACATATTCATTCAGCTGCGTGACCGAAAGTATATAATCGTTATCAAACATCTGATCTTTTACTCAGAATCCTTTTTTTGCTGTGCTTTTGACAATGCACCGAGTACGCCGTTTACAAAAGAGGGTGAATGCTCGCCGCCAAACTGTTTTGCAAGCTCAACGGCTTCATTTATCGAAACCTTTTCGGGTATTGCATCGCAGTAAAGCATTTCCCATACCGCTATTCTGAGTATGCAGAAATCCACCTTCGGCATACGTTCTATACGCCAATCTATCGAGAAACGTGCTATATTCTCGTCAATTTCTTCGCTGTGTTCTTCAATTCCCAAAAGAACTTTCTCCGAATAGTCTATATCGTCCTGCTTCGGTTTTTCATTTATACCCGATTCTTCAAGCACGTTTTCGTATGTATCTTCGCCGCCCAAAAGCTTTGCAAATGCAAGCTTCATAGCAACTTCTCTCGCTGTTTTCCTACTCATTTATTTATGTTTTATTCCTTGTCTTTTTTCTTGAAAAGTGCTTTCAACTCCTGAGCTGAACCGTTATCAAGTATTCTGCCCAAGAAAAAGCATACGCCCACTATTATGCCAAGAAGCAGAGTTCTCCAAAAACCTATTGTAAATATCAATATGGCGACAAGCAGACCGAACGCAACGCCTATTATACGCCACTTATACTTTTCTAAAATCAGTTTCAGTTCTTCCATGCCCATATACCTCCGACATTACGCCTGAAGCTTCTGAGTTGACGGTGCACTTATTATGAGTATGCTCACATCAGACACCGTAACTCCCGAAAGCTCTTCAACATACGCTTTGAGTGATTTCTGCAAAGAAGCTGTGAGCTCCGGTATGTTTGCTTCGTTTGAGAGAACAAGCTTTATAGCTATCCTGACACCGTTTTCATAAGGAGTGATATTCGTCATACAGTCCTTTACTTTTGAAACAGCACGGCAATGACGCTGTGCCATTGCATCTATTGCTGCAAGAGAAACATAGGTTGCACCGTATTCCGATGTAACAAGATGTATTGATGTAGGCATCTCGTTGCCTTGAGGGGGCTTCGAGCCTGCCATACCTATCACTACTCTGAATGCAATTATTAAAACGATAACTCCGATAATGCCGTACACAATCTTCGCAACGACTGCACCGGGCATTATTGACACGGCATAATCAACCGCTTCCTGCACGCTCACTACATCAAGTATAACTGCACCGACAAGCACCAAAGCGGCAATCGTAAACAATGCAAGCAATGCGGCAAGTATCCTGTCAATAATTTTGATTCTCATAAAAATCCTGCTTTCGTCTTTTGTTCTGTTATTCAGTTATTGTAATTGGTTACTCTTTTTTACCTTCTTTATCGAACACGATTGACTGAACTGCTATGTTAACACTTGCAACTTTAAGTCCGGTCATCATTTCAATGGCGTTTTTGACGTTTTCCTGTGCTTTTTTGCAAACGTCATTAAGCTTGTAGCCATACTTTACTACAACATTAAGCTCAACTGATGTTGTATCATCTTCAACATCAACCTTAACACCCTTTGTAAGGCCTTTCTTTGTGCTGAGTATTCCGGAAATATCCTGAACCATTGTACCGCTCATGCTTACAATACCTTCTATCTCCGTAGCTGCAAGATTTGCTATGGTTGCAATTACATCTGTTGCAAAGACCACTTTACCACCCTGAGCAGTGTCAATACCTTCGCTTACTACGATTTCGGTTTCGGCTGTCATATGAAAATACCTCCTGATAAAATATACATTAATTTATGATATTATATCAGATAATTCCCACTCTGTCATTACGCTGTTGTGAACTTTTACGCACTCGGTATTATTTTTATATTTTTGGCATCAAGCGATGTTTCACTTTTTACTATGTCCAAAATTTTCGCAACGTCCTCGTCGCTCAATTCCGGCTTATCCACAACAACGCTCACACTTTCACCGTTGAACGTAACCGCCGCCTCGTTGAAGCCCTTGGCTTTAACGGTTTGTTCTATTGCAAATTCTTTCTCCATGTTTTCAACAAGCGTCATTTTATGTTCTTTTGCGTCCTTTAATGTTTCATCATCGCTCGTTGAAGCTGTGATTATCTCATCAAGATATGTCATTTCACGCTCACGAAGCTCATCTCTCTCGTTTCTGAATGACTCGAAATAATCCTCACCCGTGCTATCAGTACCGACATTTTCATTATGCACAGCCTCTGTTTCGGAATCGTTAAAAGTATCCTCACTAAGCTGTGAAACATTGCCTATGTTTATTTTGTCCTGATTAAGCTGCACATTAAGATACACCGCTCCCAAAAACAGGCAGCCCACAAGCACCAGCATAATTATCTTCTTGTTTTCTTTTATCTTTTCAATTATTTTTCCGTTTGTCGTGCTCTTATTCTTCTTCATTGATTTCTACCTCACTCATTTCAAATATTTCGACTTTTTCGTCCTCAAGCTCCAAAACCGTACATACAGCATTATGAAGTTTCAGTTTTACACCGATATCCCTTGCACCCTGTGCCGTAACTATAACTCCGCATATACGCTCATCGCCGTTTTCTTTCACGGTGCTTACCATCACATTGACTTTGCCGGCACCGTCCATTGTTGACAGTATCTTTTCAAGCTTTATTTCCACCTCCGTATAGCTCACGCTCTGCTCCGCTCCCTGCATAGTGATATAACCGTCATTTTTAGTGTCCCCGCTCCCAAACAGATTTGAAAGTATGAGCATCCCTCCCACAGCTATCAAGGCAAAAACCGCAACGGAGAATTTTTTATTCTCCTTCATACGCTTTGAAATGTTACTTAAAAGCTCCATATTCCCTCCGTCAATGCTGTAACCGTTTCAACGGCAAACAGGAGCATCACCGTATTTATCCCCCGCTTTGCACTTTCTCCTATTCCCCCTTGCGGCAGTACCAATACCGCCATGCTTTTTATCACACAAGCCGACAGCAGTTTAACTATCGCCTGCAAAAACACGGTCATTCTCTTCTCACTTCCCTGTTTTCTTCCATACCCGTTTCCTTTATCCCGTTTAGCTTCCTATCATAATGCATATGCCCATTGTTATCATAAACATTATCCCCACAGACACCACCGCCGCAAAAAGATAGTTACATACATCTGCCATTGCCGAAAGCAGATTGCATATTTTCTTATCCGCAACCGTTTCACATAATGCCGCACCGATTCTCAACGCCATTGTCATGCCGCCTATATTCAAAAGCGGCACTGCAAGACTCGCCGCCGCTATCAAAACGGCACTTATTCCTGCGGCATTTTTTATCATTCCCACACAGGATATTACAGTGGAAAGCGTTCCGGAAACAACGCTTCCCACAACGGGAACGGATTTATCCAAGGCAAACTTCACACTCTTCACCGCTACCGAATCAGCGTTGCTTACCGCCACTCCCTGAACTGCAAGCATACCCATGTATACCGTAAAAACAAGTCCGATTATCCATTTCAGAACAGTCTTTATGAGCTTCTGCAAATGATTCAGCTCTACAGCATCGCTCATTGCATTTATTACGGAAACTGCCGCCAGAGCAAGTGTCAGGGGAAGCACGGTGTTATTAAACACATTTACCACAAAGCTGTTTAAAAAAGCCGACAACGGCGAAAGCATTCCGCTTGTACCCACACTTCCCACAGAAGCTATAAGCGTTGAAAGAATCGGCATACTCACCTCTAAAAAACCACTCAACGCAAGCACTGATGCGGCTGCACTCTTAGTTGCATTTGTTATTTCATTCATCAAAAGCAAAATGCAAACGCCCATACAAATCAGCGAAACCGCACTGTCCTCTTTTGATGTTTTTTCCTTAGCCGTAACCGACAATGCAAGTCCCGACAGTATGCCTATTGCAAGTATTTTTGTTATAGGCACGGTATTTTTCTTCACGGCGGATAAAAATATATTCTTCAGCTTGTCGAATATGCCGCGGGCGTCTCCGTCCGCTCGGAAGAGTGCGTACTCCTCGACCATCGACTCTGCACTTGTTCCGAGCATTCCCCTTATTTCATCGGGCAAAGCTTTAAAAGTGCGTTCCCACGCCTGAAAATCATAATTTTCAAGCTCGTATGCTATCTGCTCCGACAAAGCCGTATTTTCTTCCGCACCACCGTTTGCCACGCTTGCGACAGTTGTAGATGCAGGCAGTATTACGGGCAAAATCAATATACAAAGCAATACCGAAACAAATGTTTTCATATTCCCATCAGCTCCGCTACCGCCGCAAGTATTTCTCCAATGACGGGAATATACAGCACTGTCACCATAAGCTTGCCCAGCAATTCAACCTTGTTTGCCATGGCTGTTTCTCCGCTGTCATTGCATATATCAGCCGCAAAACGCACAAGATACGACACTCCGATAATTTTAATTATTATCTTTATATACTCGTCATTAAGCCCATATGTATCCGCGGCATAAATTACGCTTGCTACTATTTCTTTGAGCGGTTCAAAAGCCGCCAAAAGCAAAACTGTCGAAAATGCCGCACTTAGCAAAAGTGCAATATCCTTATGCTGATCTTTTATCAGCACAGCGGCACTTGTACCTAAAAGTGCAAGCCCCACAAGCGTAAAAACATTCATCCTAAGTTCCTCTCATGCATCAGTGCTGTAATCAGTACAGATTGAATATCTGCCTTACATTAACAAACAGATCGCCAATGATATCTATTATCATGGTCAATGTAATAACAAGTCCCGCAAGAGCGGCAAGCATCGCCATATCCTCCCGTCCCGTCTGTTTTAAAAGCTGGCATATAACAGCTATCAAAACCCCTATTCCGGCAATCTTAAAAACTATATCAATACTCATTGTTCCACCTCATCTAAAGTAATATCAAAACAAACGCAAGCCCCAAAAGCAGACCGAGCGAGGAATACAGCTTTGAATTTTTCTTTTCGTTTTCCCTTGCCTCATCACGGAGCATTTGCAGTCTTTCCAGTGCAAGAGCGGCATTGCTTTTTTCACGGTCGATACTGCCCTTGCCGAGCGAAGCAAAAAAATCGTTCAAAACCGCTTTGTCTTCTGCAGTCAGCTTATCAAACCCCTTTTTACGCAAAGATAATTGTTCGGCAGTGTTTGAGTAAGCGTTATATAACGATTCACTTGAAGCCATATTGTTTAAAAGGCAATCCCAAAATTCCTCGGCTTTGCACGGGGCAAGCGTTGATATAATTCTTTTAAGCGGCAATCCGGCATACTCCATACTGTTCAAAAGCCTATTTATATCATCATGCAATGCCTCGAGCAGTACACGTCTTTCACTGTAAGCACGAGCTTTTCTTCTTCCTAAATATACGCACGCAAAAACTATCGGAACACCGTACAAAACATTCATTGCAGAATCACTCTCTTTACATGTATTTTATCTTTCTCCCTATGCAGTAAAAGCACATTGTCAAATGTATTTGTTTTTATGAGCTCATTAACAAAAGGACGCTCCAAAAGCTCGGATATGCTTGAAGCGTGTGCCGAGGCGATAACACAAACACCGCATGCTGCCGCAGCTTTTACTGCATTCGCATCTTCAAAGCTTCCGATTTCGTCAGTTATTATCACATCGGGAGACATTGTGCGAACCATGCTCATCATTGCCTGTGCCTTAGGGCATCCGTCCATAACATCCGTTCGCTCACCCACATCCAAAAACGGGACACCGTCTTTTGCTCCGGCTATCTCGCTTCTCTCGTCTGCAATACAGACCTTTCTTCCATATTTGCCCGATGAAATAAGCCTTGCGGCATCACGCAGAAGTGTTGTTTTTCCCACACCGGGAGCGGATATTATAAGCGTTGAATGCAATGCTTTTCCGTCTGAAATATACTGCATCGCCTCTTTTGCCGCTCCCTTGCATTCTCTTGCTATCCTGTAATTAAAAAAGCTTGCCGTCGTAAGACTGCCTATTTTTCCGTCCTCACAGTTGTGACTGCCGCACACGCCCACTCTGTATCCTTTTGGAAGTGTAACAAAAGAGTTTTTCAAATCGTCCGCTTTTGCATAAACGGAATGCTCGCACAAAAGCTCCAAAAGCACTCTGCATTCTTGCTCGCTCACCACGTGGTCAAGCAACACATCATGCCCTGCATACACGAGTTGAATTTTCTGTTTTACTCTGAAGCGTATTTCATTAAGGCATGCGTCATTTTCCACCTTTTCAAGTGCTTTGCATACCGTTTGGGGGAAATATTCAAATAAATCAGACTTCCATTTCACCGTGCATGTCCTCCTACACAGTAAAATGTATGAGACAAGTTACGCTTTTATAACCTTGGAATCAGATGCGAATACTGTCATAATCACAGTTGTAAATATAACGCCCGTTATCTGTGTATCAAGCAGTCTTGCTTCTGACAGGTCGAACGCTGTATAAGAATATGTCATATAATCGAAAACAGATATAAACGACTGCACCGCAATCGGCAATAGTGCCGCCGTCATAAGCGTAAATGCGGTGTTTTTTCTGAAAAGCACACTCAGCACACAGTAACATATGCTTAATACGAGCGGAAAATAGGAAACTGCACTTCTTTGTGCTATAGCCGAAATTACAGAAAAAAGTACAACGGCACTGAAACCGCCCCTGTTATTTTTCTCACGGTTTGATGATGAAAGTATCGCAAAATACATCGGCAAAAAAAGCACTGCCGCATTTAGACTCAATTCAGGCACTATATATACCGAAAACGCAGAAAGTGCAAGATATGAAATTGCGGCAAAACACATTTCAAATACACTTAACCCCAATTTTCCCGCTGCACCGTCAAGCACACCGAAGCACGCCGATATTATCACGCAAACAGCAGCAATTGTCGATATCTGCATTTTTATCATCTCCTTATCGGTAATATTTCCGAAAAACTTTTTTCTTATTAGTTTTTACACAAAAAAAGAACCGCTGTATTTCAATCGGTTCGTAATTTTTTTGTATGCAAAAAGACCGTTTTCACGGTCTTTATATGCTTTACTTATTTTTTAGTTGTTTGCAGCTTCTGCTGTTGCTTCTGCTGTGGGCTCAACCGTTGCTTCAGCTTCTGCTGTTGCCTCTGCTGTTGCTTCGGGAGCTTCTGTTTCATCAGCACCTTCAACTTCGGCTTCCATTGTGTCAAGCATTTCATCGAGTGCATCCTGTATCTGCTTAAGAGTTTCAACAACCGATGTTGTTTCTTCTTCATTGAAACCGTTTTCCTCAGCGATTATCTTGTCAACAACTGCCTTTACTTCATCAAGACCTGTCTTGATTTCTTCTGCCGAAGCTTCAAACTCTGAGTCGTCAAGCTTGTTTTCTTCAGCGTATGCCTTAACTTCTTCCAAAAGCTCATAGCTCTCTTCGAGATTGTTGAGTATCTTATTGTTGTTTGATTTGTTTCCGTCACAACCGACAAAGATTGCGGCAACGAGCAAGAGTGAAAGTGTGAGTGCGATTATTCTTTTCATTTTTAAATTCCTCCGAATATATTGTTCTGCATTGGAAAACAGTTTACCACAGTATGATAAAAATTGCAAACAAAAGCGTTAAACTTCACAATTATTCCTTTATATCATACCTTTTCTCTATATACGCAAGCGTCTTCTCAAGCCACTGAGGCTCTTTTGCTTCAAAAATCATGCGTTCGTTTGTTCGAGGGTGATTAAGCTCAAGCCTGTATGCATGAAGTGCCTGCCCATCAAGTGACGGTATGGGGCATTTTTTTCTTCCGTATACTATATCGCCTGTAACAGGATGCTTAATATGTGCCATATGAACACGTATCTGATGCGTTCGTCCCGTTTCAAGCACAAGCTCCAAAAGCGTATATTCGCCGTAGCGTTTTTTTACGGTATAATGCGTTGTGGCATTTCGTCCCATGCTTTCGGCAGTTACCGCCATCTTTTTTCTGTCTTTTACATCACGCCCTATGGGTGCATCAACGGTGCCGCTGTCGTTTTTTATGTTTCCGTCAACTATCGCAATATACGAACGCCTTGCACTGTGTTCTTTTATCTGCTCAGAAAGCGAGCGATGTGCATTATCGTTTTTTGCAACAACTATAAGACCGCTTGTAAGCTTATCTATGCGGTGTACTATACCCGGTCTTAATTCTCCGCCTATGCCCGAAAGGTCTTTGACATGATACATCAGAGCGTTTACAAGCGTACCCGACTCATGCCCCGGTGCAATATGCACCACCATGCCTTTTTCTTTATTGACAACTATAATATCTTCGTCTTCATACACAATGTCTATCGGTATATTTTCCGCTTTAAGCTCCACCTCTTGAGGAGGCTGAATCGTTATCCTTATCTCGTCCCCTGTCTTGAGCTTAATGTTTGATTTTCCCACCTTTGAATTTACAAGCACATCACCGTTTTCGATCATACGCTGTGCAAAAGAACGGGTTTCACCCGTCACCTGTGCAGTAAACACATCAAGTCTTTCACCGTTTTTTTCGGCAACGAAGAAAAGTATTTCAGGTTCAGTCACGGTTCTTTTTCTCCTTCTTCCTTGCCACTATGCGTTTTTCAAGCTCGTCCGCATAGCGTTTTCCTTTTTTAAGGAACATCACATCGAGTATCAAAAGTGCAACGCCTATTGTAATAGCACAATCTGCAATATTGAACACAGCAAAATTGACAAACGCAGGCTCTATCATATCTCTCACATAACCCAAGAAAACACGGTCGATCAGATTTCCCAATGCACCCGAAAATATAAGCGATACGGATATTCGCATAAGCATATGAAGCTTTTTATGTTCTTTTACAAGAAAAATCGCCATCAGCGTACACGCCGCCACGGTAAGTACAATAAAAAACACACGCCAACCCGAAAGCATACCGAAGGATGCACCCGTATTCCGAACATATGTAAGGTTAAAAATACCATCGATTACGGTATAAGTATTAAACGGAAGTGCCGTAAGATATTTTTCGCTCAATATTTTTGACAGTTGGTCAAGAAGCAGCACAATACCTGTCACCAATATCTCAATCATCGTTTTTCTCCAATCGTTTTGCGGCTTGCATTGAAGCCTTTTATTCGTCGCTTACTATGTACCAGTTCTCAACATTACGCATTATATCAGGTTCTCTTGCCGTATCCAATTCCTTAATATCTGCCGAGTAAACCATGCTGTTGAGTCTGAAGTAAAGCACAATGAACGGTATTTCATGAGCAAACTGCGTTTGAAAAGCACTTGCTTTTTCACGAAGCACGGTATCATCTTCTGCGGCATACATTTCCTTTGCCGCTTTTTCCAACACCGCACTGTAATAGCCCGAAAAGTTACAATCCCCATCACTTGCAAGATAGGGTAAAATGTCACAATCCCTTGCCATGTTAAAGCCCACAAGTGCAATATCGAACTCACGGTTTTCAAGCTTTTCCATAAGCTTGCCGCCATCATCGTTTGAATATGATGCACTTGTTATTTCCGTTTTTATACCCGCTTCAAGAAGCTGTTGTGCTATATGCTTTGCCGCTTCATCCCTCGTACCGTCAACTGACGAGCATACAAGCAGTTTAAAGCTGATATCTTCACCGTTTTTTTCAAGGATACCGTCTTCATTACTGTCACTGCACTGTGCTTGTGCAAGCAGCTCTTCAGCCTTTGATATACTATAGTCATATATTTTTGACTTGCTGTCATAAAACCATGAGTCGGGAGCTATCGGAACATCACACGAGCGTGCTCTGTTCATACATACATTTGAAATAAGTTCAGTTCTGTTTATAAGATAGCTTAACGCCTGCCTGATTTTTATATCTCTTAACAGACTGTTTTCGTGGTTTATGAGCATCACTTCCATGTTCTGCGTCATAACGTCCAGCACAGAAGCTATGCCCTCCTGCCTGTATTTGCCTGCAGTTATTGCAGAAGTGGGTACTAAATTAAACTGTCCTGCGGAAAATGATGCAAGTGCCGTTTCGTTGCTGTCTCTTGCAATAAATTTTACCGTTTCTATATACGGACGCTGTTTCCACCAATTTTCGTTAGCTTTGAGTATTACCGTATCATCGCTGTAGCTTTCAAACGCATACGGACCCGTGCCTATTGGTTTTGAAGAGAGCGATGCACCGTTTTTGACTATCGGAAAATCAAGACAGCGAAGCGGCAATATTCCTTTTTCTTTCATCGTAATACGAACCGAATAATTATCTGCTACTTCAACGCTTTCTATCTTTGAAACATTATAGCTGTAATACGATGTGCCGTCCATATTGCATAAAGTATCGTAAGAATACTTTACATCGTAAGCACTGAGCTGTTCTTCATCAGACTGCCACTTTGCATCTTTTCTTAAATTGAATGTCCAAACTCTTTTACTGCTGTCACAGCTCCAATTTTCGGCCAGCGAAGGTATGAGCGTATTTGTTTCGTCTATCTCAACAAGTCCTTCATAAATGAGTGAAAAAAAGTTGAGCATTTCCTCCGTATCAACAGTATACGGATTACCGACAGCCGCATTCAGTGGCATGGGCATCGATAAAACGCCGCCGTTTACAGGCAGTTCGTGCACAATGGGCGTTGATACAAGGAAATCCACTTCACCGCTTATTTCATTCTTGCCGCATCCGAAAAAAGATGCCGCAAGCGTTATCAGCAAGAGCACGACAACTGCTGTTTTATTGTTTTTCTGAAGAAATCGCTTCATAAATCTCCTCGTATTTTTCCATTGCATTCTTCACTCTTTTTACATAATCACGCGTTTCACGGTAAGGAATGTCAACCAGTACACCGTCTTTTGAATAGTCACTGTTGTTAAGCCAGCTTTCAACCTTGCCGTGACCTGCATTGTATGCCGCCACATAGTTCACAAATTCGCCGTTGAATCTCTCCTGTAAAAACTTAAGATACCAACAACCCATCTCTATGTTTATGTCCTTGTCATATAAAAGCTCTTTACTGTAATTCTCAATTCCGATTTTTTCGGCTATCCACTCGCCCGTTTCGGGCATTATCTGCATAAGCCCCACTGCACCTTTATTGGACAATGCATCTTCACGGTTTGAGCTTTCGCAGTGTATAACAGCGGCAACAAGCACGGGATTAAGCCCGTAGATTTCCGAATATTTAAGTATTTCTTCTTTATACTCCGTATTGTAACTGTTGTATTCTACATATCTGTTGATTAAATACGAACAGGTTACCATGATCAGCAGCACAAGTATAAGCGATAAGAACAATTTGACAATCCGTTTTACGCTTTTGCCTTTTTTTCGTGTTCTTTTAGGCATTGTCTTCTTTTATACGCTCAAAAAGCATATCCAACCTTTCATACAGGTTTTTTAAATTCCCCGAATTATCAATTACTTCATCTGCAAACTTGAGTTTCTCTCTTTCATTTGCCTGATTTTTCATTCTGTCTTGAACCTCTTTTTCGGTCATTGCACTCCGTTTTGAAGCACGCTGCAAAATAACATCTTCCGAAGCGGTTACTACCCATACTTCATCCATTTTTTCATGCATACCGACTTCAATAAGCAAGGGTACATCGAACACTATTATAGCATCTTTTTCCCTTTCTTTGTATTCCTCTGCAATTTCAAACATTTTTCTGTTCACAACGGGATGTACAATGGCATTAAGCTTGCTTAATGCCTGCTTGTCGCAAAACACAACCCCCGCAAGTGCTTTTCTGTTTATCTCGCCGTCTTTATTCAGTATGCTTTTCCCGAAAGTTTCAAGAATCGCTTCGTAGCACTCGCCGCCTTTTTCGGTGCAAAGGCGTGATATTTTGTCTGCATCTATTATATATGCACCCTTTTGCTCCAAATATCTCGCAACAGTACTTTTCCCCGATGCAATCAGCCCGGTAAGCCCTATATACATATTCTTCTTTCGCCTTTTCCTTTTAAGCTTTATTTAGTGTCAAACCAGCTTTTTCCCGACTTTGCTTCCGCAACAAGCGGTACATTAAGCTTTATTACATTCTGCATTATATCGGTTAAAAGCTTCTTCACCTTTTCTTCTTCATCGGGCGGAGTATCTATTATCAGTTCGTCGTGTATCTGCAATATAAGTTTTGCTTTAAGTCCTGCCTTTTTAAGCTCGGTATGCACACGCACCATTGCAAGCTTTATAATATCTGCCGCACTGCCCTGTATAGGCATATTCATAGCCACTCTTTCACCGAATGAGCGTGTATTGAAGTTTGAGGAATTTATTTCGGGAAGGTCACGTCTTCTGCCCATTATGGTCGCGACATATCCGTTTTCCCTGCCCTGTGCCGCCGCATTCTTCATATACTCATGCACCTTTGCATAACGATTAAGATACATATCTATATACTCTTTAGCTTCTTTACGTGTTACACCGATGTTTTTTGCAAGTCCAAAATCGCTTATTCCGTAAACAATACCGAAATTGACCGCCTTTGCCGCACTTCTTTGCGTGGGCGTTACCTCGCTTGCATCTATCGAGA
Organism: Clostridia bacterium; assembly: GCA_045593465.1. Classification (GTDB taxonomy): domain Bacteria; phylum Bacillota; class Clostridia; order Christensenellales; family CAG-138; genus RGIG3096. The sequence continues at coordinate 4,914 of JAZNWT010000032.1, read as the reverse complement.
AAACCTCACTTGCAGTTATTGTATGTATATCCGCTTCGTTTTCAAAAGCATTTATCATTGTTTCATCGCCGCTCATATGTGCCAAAAGGCGAAGTTCTATCTGCGAATAATCCGCACCTATAAGTATATTACCCTCGCTTGCAATGAATGCTTTTCTTATCTCCCTGCCCAATGCCGTTCTTACGGGTATATTCTGCAAATTAGGCTCAGTACTCGATATTCTGCCCGTTGCCGCAACATTCTGGTTAAAGCTTGTGTGTATTCTTCCGTTTTGGGCGGTATTGATAAGACCGTCAACAAAAGTGCTTACAAGCTTTGTAAGAGTTCTGTACTCTATGATAAGAGAAATTATCGGGCTTTTATCCTCTAATTTTTCAAGAACTTCGGAGTCTGTTGAAAAGCCCGACTTTGTCTTTTTTACGGGAGGCAGTCCCATTTTATTGAAAAGTATATCTGCAAGCTGTTTTGTTGACTGTATATTGAATTTCTCGCCTGCAAGCGTGTATATTCCGTCCTCAAGCTCACCTATTCTCTGTTTAAACACATCGGACATTGCTTTTAATACATCAACATCCACGGCAAAGCCCGTTTTTTCCATATCGAAAAGCACGTCTGCAAGTTTGAGTTCAACTTCAAAATACAGTTTATCAAGCTGCTTTTCTCTCAATTCAGCCATCATGGTTTTTTCAAGCGTAAAAAGTACGGAAGCACCGCTTTCTTCGCTGTTCAGCTGTTCTTCACACAAGGTTTTCAAATCCGCAACAGGGTGTATTGCATGAAGCAGATAGTCAACCAGCATTGCATCAAAACCGCAACCGCAAAACTCAACGCCGTATCTTGCCGCAATATGCTTTATTCGCTTAACATCAAATACCGCTTTTTCTATGCTTTCATCACTCAAAAGCGGTTTTAAGCTTTCAAACACGTCTTCCTGTGAAAGTCCTTCATCGAACAGAGTAGCAACAAGCGATATTTCATACTGCAATTCTTCACTCGGTGCAAATTTGAAAGTGTCATCAATACGCAAAGCAAGCTTTTTTATATTGTTTTTCTTCAAAGAAGCAACCGTTTTATCAAGCGTTTCCCTGTCGGTTATACGCACGGTCTCACGCTTTATTTTTTGTGCTTCATTCTTAACTTCAAGTTTGATATCGCTTTTAGGCAATCTTGATATTACAGAACGCAGTTCAAGCTGTGAAAGCATCGGTGTTGCCGCCGCCATGTTTTGAGGTGTAAAAGCACAGTCCTTTACGTCAACGCTTATGGGAGCTTCCGTATTTATGGTACCAAGCTTATAGGATAATCTTGCAAGCTCAACATTTTCGGCAAGCTTTTTCTGCAACGCACCCTTTTCATTATCTATATTAGCTATTACGCCCTCAAGCGTTTTATATTTTGCAAGCAGCTTTAACGCCGTGACTTCACCGACGCCCGGCACTCCGGGAATATTGTCCGAATTATCGCCCATCAAGCTTTTTAAATCTATCATGTTTTTCGGAGCAAGACCGTATTTTTCATTAAGCTTTGCTTCGTCATATTCTATTGTGTCACTTATACCCTTTACTGTGAGTAAAACGTGCGTTGTATCACTTATAAGCTGCAACGCATCCTTATCGCCTGTTACAAGCAAAGCATCAACGCCCTGTTCCCCCGCTTTTTTTGCTATCGTACCAAGTATATCGTCGGCTTCAAAGCGTTCACATTCACAAATCGTGATACCCATTTTTTGAAGCACTTCTTTTATCAGCGGAAACTGCTTACGCAAGTCTTCGGGAGTCTCTTTTCTTCCTGCTTTATACTCTTCGTAGCTGTCATGCCTGAATGTTTTTCCATGCATATCAAAAGCAACCAACATATAGTCGGGCTTTTTTTCAACAAGCTTCAAAAGCATACTCAAAAAGCCGTACACAGCACCTGTCGGAGTGCCTGTACGAGTTGTCATTGAAGGAAGTGCATAATATGCACGATGCATTAAGCTGTTGCCGTCAACAGCGATTATTTTACTCAATTTATTCAGCTCCTAAAATCAAAAGTGGAATTAAGCCATTCTGCACAAAGTTCAAACCAATGACGAACATGCAAATTATCATGCCCTACCTCGGCAGTACACATCGACATTGCATGGTTGCCCTCGCTGAAAATATGCAGTTCAAACGGCACATTGTGCTTGCTCAGTGCCGCAGCCATAAGTATTGAGTTTTCAACGCTCACACAGGTATCGTCCGCTGTATGCCACAAAAAAGCAGGCGGAGTTTTGGCGGTAACATTCTTTTCAAGCGAAAAGGCTTCTTTTAGCTTTTCGTCCTTTTCGTTGCCCATCAAACGTTCAATCGAGCCTGCATGTGCGAAATCACCGCTTGTAATAACGGGATAACAAAGTATCATTGCATTTGCACGTATTTCTTCGGAATTGTCAAATCCGTATTTTTTCATGAAGATTTCGTTGTCGGGCATAACGCCTCCACAGCCTGCCAAATGACCGCCTGCAGAAAATCCCAATGTTGCTATTTTATCGGCAAGCACGCCCCACTCATCACTCTTTTCACGTATGAGCTTTATTGTTTGTGCAAGCTCTGCCATCGGCATCATGTCAGCAGCTTTGTCTTCCACGGAATACATAAGTGTAAAGACCTGATATCCCTTCATGTAAAAGCTTCCTGCGGCAGGCTCTTTCTCCCTGAAAGCTACAAACTCATAGCCGCCACCGCCCAATATAATAATCGCAGGACGTTTTTCGTAACCCGGCATTGAGTAGTGAGCTTCATGCAGATAGCCCGTTAAAAGTGCTTCGTTCTTTCCTATTTTTTCTGTTATTGTCTTCATTGTATATCCTCGATTCTTATTGTTTTATATATTGGAGGTGTGATTTTTACAGGTGCATTCACAATTCTGAATGCACTTTGAGCAAGCTTCTTAGCTTCATCAAGCCGTTTACCGTCATTTACATACAGCGTTGCCACCACTTCATTTTCTTTTATATAATCGCCTCTTTGCTTATGAAGCATCAGCCCCACGGAATAATCTATATTGTCTGTTTTCTTCTGTCTGCCTGCCCCGAGTAAGCATGCGGCATTTCCTATTTTCAACGCCTCAACGCTCTCAATATAGCCCTCGCCGCAATATATCGGTACCGTTTTTTCGGTTTTAATCAGCATATCCGTATTATCAAAGCAAGCTGTATCTCCGCCCAAGGCGTCACAAAGCTCTTTCAGTTTAAGCAGTGCTTTTTTCGATGCTATCGCTTCATCGATAAGCTTCTCGGCTTTTTCTTCACTGTCTGTTACATTTGAAAGCACAAGCATTTTCTTTGCAATATATGTGCTTACCTGCATAAGCTTTGATTCACGGCTTATCAAACCCGAAAGTGCGTCTATTGCCTCTTTAAGCTCAAGACCGTTACCGACCGCAGTACCGAGCGGCTCATTCATATCGGTTAATATTGCAACCGTTTTTCTGTTGAAGCTCTCACCTATAATTACCATTTCTCTTGCAAGTGCTTCCGCTTCTTCGACGGTTTTCATAAAAGCACCGTTTCCGAATTTAACGTCCAAAACGATAACATCGGCGGACGCCGCTATTTTCTTGCTCATTATGCTTGAAGCAATAAGCGGTATGCTGTCAACCGTTGCGGTAACATCACGAAGTGCATACATGAGCTTGTCGGCAGGCACGAGTGAAGCCGTCTGCGAAGAAACGCACAAGCCGTTTTCACGTACAAGCCGTTCAAACTTTTCACTATCGCACTCGGTATTTAAATTCGGTATCGACTCAAGCTTGTCAATAGTGCCGCCCGTTGCACCCAAACCACGCCCAGACAGTTTTGCAACAGTGCCTCCGCAGGCGGCAACAAGCGGTGCCAAAATAAGAGTTGTCGTATCGGCAACACCGCCCGTTGAATGCTTATCGGATTTTAAATTCGTTACGGAATCAAGCTTTATTACATCGCCCGACTCGATCATTGCACGAGTCAGAATTTGTGTTTCTTTACGTGTCATCGAATTTAAGCACACCGCCATAAGATAAGCGGACATCTGATAATCCGCCACCTCACCGTTTACAAAGCCGTTTACTAAAAAGCGTATTTCTTCCTCGGTATTTTCAAGCTTATTACGTTTCTTGCTTATAATATCAACAGCACGCATACTTTACATTTCCATTACCATGTAATCATCGGGCAACTCAAAATGTGCCAGATCTATCGTAGCATCATATGCAATTATCTCCATGAGAGTACCGTTTGAATCCATATAGCAAAGCTTATCCTGTGCATCAAAGTAAAGCGTTAAATATCCGCCGTCACCCTCTGCCTTTTCGTACTCATACGAAACACCGTTTATTTTCTCATTGCCCGTTGTAAAGCTTGAGTTCAACTGTTCGTGATTATTATCAAAAGGCTCAATTTTTGTCTGCGGCGTAGTCGATTTAAAAACAAGCTTCTCGCTGTCATAAATAGCATAATGATAGCCGGAAATATTGTCCGTCAAATTTTTTATGACCGTGTTCTGATATTCAAACTCCATGTATACCATGTCATCTTTAACAGCCTGTGTTATTTCAAGCTCCACACCGTCTGCATTTATTTTATAAATAAGCGTATACGGGTTTACCTTGTCATTAAGCGTCTTGCCGATTATCTCGGCCATTCTTGAATCGGAATTCAGAACAACTCCGCCGTAAGGTTCAGCCGTAGCACCGCCGTTTGCATTTTCTTTTTCACCGCAAGACATAAACGACAAAGCCAGCATTGCAGATAAAGCAACTATCAAAAGTTTTTTCATAGAAAGTCAACTCCTTATCGAATTATTTTAACCTTAATAAACAGATTATAACATAATTTCCGTATTGCAAACACAGTTTTTTAGATGTAGAATAGCTATATCAATCGGGAATGTAGCTCAGCCGGTTAGAGTGCTT
>JAZNWT010000031.1:0-7843 GCA_045593465.1 Clostridia bacterium | reverse complement strand
CTCCGTCTTTTTGCTTCGCAAAAATCCACCTCCCTCGTCAGAGGGAGGCAGGGAGTCTTCATTTCGATAGTTTCAATAAATTATTGATTTACACATCAAATTAAACGCTAAAACTTAAAAATGCAGAAGAAGCCCATTTTTAACTTCTTCTGCATTTATCTTTTCTAATTCTCCTGATTTTATGGGCTTTGATTTGACTAAGTTTTTTACAGCCCCTTTTTATTAACTTTGCAAACAGGCTAATACATTGACAAGAAAAGATACTCAAAATATAATATTCTCATAGCGATAACGGAGGTGCATTATGAGCGATAACGAGCTTTTGAACGAGCTTTTGAACGATACTAATACTGAAACCGAAACGGATATTCAAGAAGAAGTTTCGGAAATATTGAAAAACGAAAAGGAACGTGTAAAAGCACAGCCGAAGAAAAAGCACAACAAGAAATCATCAAACAAAATAGTGCTTACTGCTGTGTTGTTGGTAATACTTGCGGTAATTGCGGCGGTGGTGCTTATATCAAACGCACCCAACCCACTTGAGGGGAATTGGTATAAGGGCACATGGCTTTATCTTGAAGGCGAACAAACAAGCCTTACCGCATTGGAAACGATTATAGGCAGTAATTGCGTCGCGGTTTTCCATGAGGACGGTACGGGCTATCTTGATATGATGGGCGGAGAGATTATTGATGTTACGTATAATCGAACCACAGTAACAATTATGGGCGAGAATGTTCCCTATGAGCTTTCGGATGAGGGCGAGCTCAAGCTTTCGGTTCCCGATCCAAGCGGTGAGCGTGCAGAAATAGTATATCAGCAGCAAGAGGGCGACATACCGCCGCTTTCCACTGCAGACGATTTAAAAGATTGGGAAATGTTTATGAATTAAAGTGAATATTGAACAGCCTACCTAAAAACATGACCGCTAAAATTGCGGTCATGTTTTACTTTGATTATGTTTCGGCCTTTTCTGAAAGAAGCCGAGGGGGTCAGGAAGGAAAAACACCCCTTAAAAATAACACTTTGCAAGCTTCTCAAAAGCTGCAAGCGAACGCTCGATACGCTCTGTGGGTACGCAATGTGCGATTCTTACATAGCCTTTGCACATGAAACTGTCAGTCGGGACTATGAGGAGGTCGAACTCACGTGCTTTAAGACAGAATTCGTTTGCGTCGTCAATGGGGGATTTGAGCAGGAGGTAGAATGTACCGCCGGGCTTTATGCACTCAAATCCCATCTTTGTGAGGCTGTTATACAAAAGCTCTGCGTTGTGCTGATATACCGATATATCGGCTGTTGCACCGTCGCAAAGAGCGGCTACACGCTGGAAGAGTGCAGGTGCGTTTACGAAGCCAAGCTGTCTGCCTGCACCGCATATGGAAGCGTATACAAGGTCGTGGTCGCATACTGTGGACGGTACAAATATATAGCCTATTCTTTCTCCCGGTATGGAGAGAGACTTACTGTATGAGTAGCAAACGATTGTATTGTCGTAATAGTTGGGCACCCAGGGTGCTTTATAACCGTCAAACACAAGCTCACGGTAGGGCTCGTCTGTTATGAGGAATATGGGGTGATTGTATTCCTTGCTCTTTTTATCAAGCAATGCGGCAAGCTCTTTTATGATTTCTTCCGAGTAAACAACGCCCGAGGGGTTGTTGGGGGAGTTTATGACTATACCTTTTGTGTTTTCGGTTATTGCCGCTTCAACAGCTTTAAGATCGGGCATGAAGTTCTCGAAGTCAGGAGGCGTTACAACTACTTTTCCGCCTGCACCCTCGATGAAAACCTTGTATTCGCTGAAAAACGGAGCCAAAAGCACATATTCATCGCCCTCAACGGTAAGTGCGTGGAATGTGATTGTGAGGGAAGCCGCAGCACCGACTGTGAAGTATATGTCTGACGGTGAAGCGTCTGTGCCGAAGCGGCGTTTTATTGATGCCGCCAAAGCTTCACGGTTTCTCAAATCGCCCTGTGCACTTGTGTATGCGTGTATGGAGCTTTTTTCGTCACCGCTTATAAGCTCGTTTATTGTGTTGTTTACGCAGTCAGGAGCAGGGACGCTGGGATTGCCGAGAGAATAATCAAAAACATTCTCGGCACCTATTTGCTGACTTCTGATTTTTCCGTATTCGAATATCTCACGCATTATATTGCGTGTTGTACCGAGTGCAACTGTTTTTTCGGGAAGTTTGAGCATATTTTCAGTCCACCTTTACATTTCTGCCTTTTTCAAATGCTTTCTTGTTAAGTTCAAGGAATTTTGGGGGAACGCATCTGTCTATTGCACCCTGCCAATCCTCGTCCTTAAAATCGAAGAAGCGTGATACCGCACCCATGAGCACGATATTGACTGCCTTTGAGCTTCCTGCTTCCTGTGCAAGTGAGAGTGCATCAAACGCAACTATGTTTATGCCGAGTGCTTTTATTTTCTCAACCAAATTTTCGGGATATTTTGCATTGCCCGATATAACGGGCATGGGCATTATCTCCTGAGTGTTTACAACTATTGTGCCGCCTTCTTTGAGGTATTCAACCCAACGTGCGGCTTCCAAAAGCTCGAATGAAATGATTATGTCCGCTTCGCCCTTGTCGATTATGGGGGAGTAGACCTTATCACCGTAGCGGACATATGTTACAACACTTCCGCCGCGTTGGCTCATTCCGTGAACCTCGGATACTTTTACATCATAGCCTGCTGTCATTAAAAGGTTGCCCAGAAGCTTACTTGCAAGAAGTGAGCCCTGACCGCCTACGCCAACTATCATTATGTTCTTTGTTTCCATATTGCACACTCCTTATTCTGCTGTTTCAAAAGCCCCGAATTTGCAAAGCTGCTGGCATACGCCGCAACCTACGCAAAGCGTTGCGTCTACCTGTGCTTTCTTGTCTGCAATGCTTATTGCGGGACAGGTGAACTTCATGCAAGCCTTACAGCCTTCGCACTTATCCGTGTTAACCTTAAGCGGTGCTTTGGGCTTGACATACTTCAACAGCACGCAGGGACGGCGTGAGATTATAACAGAAGGCTCTTTTGCACTAAGCTCTTCTTTTATTGCTTCTTCCGCTTCCTTAAGGTTATAGGGATCTATAACCTGAACACGGTTTATGCCTATTGCACGGCAGAGTGATTCAAGGTTTACCTTGGAGGCAGGATCACCCTTTATGGTATAACCCGTTGTGGGGTTTTGTTGATGTCCCGTCATGCCGGTGATGGAGTTGTCGAGTATTATAACGGTTGAATTGCTTGCATTGTATGCAATATTTACAAGACCTGTCATACCCGAATGCATGAATGTGGAATCGCCTATTACGGCAACCGTGTTTTCTTCGCCTTCTTCACCGAGTGCCTTGTTAAAGCCGTGTATACCGGATATTGATGCCCCCATGCAAACGGTTGAATCCATTGCACTTAAAGGCGGCTGTGCACCAAGTGTATAACAGCCTATATCACCTATTACGTGAACCTTGAGCTTTGAAAGCGTGTAGAAAAGACCGCGATGCGGACAGCCTGCACACATCACGGGAGGACGCATGGGGATATCATCGTCGAGTGAAACGGTTGTGTTTGTGGGCATTCCAAGCTTTTCTGCTATGTAATTCTGAGAGAATTCGCCCATGTTCGAGAATACTTCCTTGCCGACTGTTTCAAGTCCCAAAGAATCACAGTGCTGTTCGATTATGCCGTCAAGCTCTTCGACTATAACAAGCTTTTCAACGCTTGAAGCGAACTCTTTTATGAGCTTTTGAGGCAAGGGGTTTATCATGCCGAGCTTCAATACACAAACGCTGTCGCCGAATACTTCCTTTACATATTGATAGGAAGTGCTTGATGTTATTATGCCCATCTTGTTGGATGTGCCCTTTTCGATGCGGTTCAGGCATGAGGTTTCGGCATACTCAACTAAAGCAAGCGTTCTTGCTTCAACGATGGGGTGACGCTTCTTTGCATAACCCGGCATCATTATGTATTTGTCGGGACGCTTTTCGTAGGGCTTCTTTTCAAGCTCTGCTCGGTCACTTGTTTCAACTATGCTTTGTGAGTGAGCAACTCTTGTGCACATCTTTATTATAACGGGCGTATCGAATTGCTCGCTTATCTCAAATGCCTTTTTTGTAAATTCAAGAGCTTCGCCGGAATCGGAGGGCTCAAGCATGGGAACCTTTGCCGCTATTGCATAGTGGCGTGAATCCTGCTCATTCTGTGAGCTGTGCATACCGGGATCATCGGCTACTGCAATGACCATGCCGCCGTTTACACCCGTATAGGATATTGTAAAGAGCGGATCTGCCGCAACGTTAAGACCTACGTGCTTCATGCCGCAGAAGCTTCTGCTTCCTGCCATTGATGCACCGTGTGCAACTTCCATTGCAACCTTTTCATTCGGTGCCCATTCGCAGTAAATTTCATCGTATTTTGCGGCATTTTCGGTTATTTCCGTACTCGGTGTGCCGGGATAGCTGGATACAACATTGCAGCCTGCTTCAAAAAGACCGCGTGCAACTGCTTCGTTTCCGAGCATTATTGTTTTCATTCTTCAAAAACTCCTTTTACTGTTTGTTTGATTCTTAGTTCTTTTTAAGACTTGCAAAAGCATCGTTTACCAAAGCTTCGTTGGGCTTGTTGGTGAAAAGCGATACTACGGGAACTATTACAAGGCCTGCAAGCATTACGAATGCACCGCAGTTGATGGGTGACTGGAGCCATGAGGGGAATATACCCTTTGCAAGTATGTTGAGGATCATAACCGCACAAGCGAATATGAAGTTCACATATGCTGAAGCCTTTGTTACTTTCTTTGAGTACAGGCTCAAAAGGTAGGGAGCAAGGAATGCACCTGCCAAAGCACCCCATGAAATACCCATGAGCTGTGCTATAAACGTGCTGCCGCCCTTTGCCTGGAAGATTGCAATTATTGCGGATATTGCAATGAATACAAGTACGAGTACACGCATACAGCCAAGCTGTTTTTTCTCATCCATGTTCTTTGAAATATTGCCCTTTATAAGGTCGAGCGTAAGCGTTGAGCTTGATGTGAGAACAAGCGAGGAAAGCGTTGACATTGATGCTGAAAGCACGAGTATTACAACTACTGCAAGGAGCAGATCGCCTATGCCCGAAAGCATTGTGGGGACAACATTGTCGTAACCGCCCACGGGAGTGCCGCCTTCTGCAACTTCAACGAAAAGTCTGCCAAAGCCGCCTATAAAGTAACAGCCGCCTGCAACTACGAGTGCAAAAAACGTGGATATTACTGTACCCTTAACTATTGCTTTATCATCTTTTATAGCATAGAACTTATGTGCCATCTGAGGCAAGCCCCATGTACCCAAGGATGTAAGTATTATAACACAAATCAAATTAAATGCATCAGGGCCAAATATACTGGAAAGAGAACCTGCAGGTATTGAGTCTGCTTCTATTGCACCAAGTGATGCGGCGGCATTCATAAGACCGCCTGCCTGGGGCTGATTGAGAACTGCAAATATTACCGCAACGATGCCTACGAGCATGATTGAGCCCTGTATGAAATCGTTGACTGCCGTTGCCATGTAACCGCCTGCAACAACATAAATGCAGGTAAGCACTGCCATTGCTATTATGCAGACAGTATAGTCAATGTTGAATGCCATTGAGAAAAGGCGTGAAAGACCGTTGTAAAGCGATGGTGTGTAGGGGATAAGGAATATAAACACTATCATTGCCGCAAGAATCTTAAGACCTTTGCTGTTAAAACGCTTGCCGAAGAAATCGGGCATTGTGTTGCTGTCGAAATGCTGAGTCATCTTACGTGTACGGCTGCCGAGTATTATCCAAGGCAAAAGCGAGCCGATAACAGCGTTCCCGATACCTATCCATGTGGAGGCAAGACCGAATTTCCAACCGAACTGTCCGGAATAACCTATGAAGATAACTGCTGAAAAATATGAAGTGCCGTATGCAAAAGCCGTGAGCCACGGACCGATGTTTCTGCCGCCCAATACAAAGCCGTTAACGTCGGTTGCTCTTTTGCGGCATATAATGCCCACTGCAACCATTATCGCAAAGAATATGACTACCATTGCAATCTTTAAAATCATTTTATTTTCCTCCGAAAAACAAAGTCGAAATTATTTTGTTGTCTGTGCTTCTACCAAACGGTTGCCGCAGTATATGCTGCGGAGCACGGGCTTTTCTATCTTGCCCGTGGGGTTTCTGGGAATGGTAGCAAATATTATCTTGCGGGGACGCTTATAACGGGGCAGCTCCTTGCAGAATTCATCTATTTCTTCTTCGGTTGCACTCATGCCCTCTTTAAGCTCGATTATAGCCGCCGCTATTTCGCCCAAACGGTCATGGGGAAGACCTATGACTGCCGTGTCTTTTATCTTGTCGTTTGCCCTTAAGAAGTCTTCGATCTGAACGGGATATATGTTTTCACCGCCGGAAATTATAACGTCCTTCTTTCTGTCTACAAGATAAATGAAGCCGTCATCATCCTCCTTTGCCATGTCGCCCGTATAGAGCCATTCGCCGTGCAGCACCTCATCGGTTGCTTCTTTATTGTTGAAATAGCATTTCATAACGCCGGGGCCCTTTACTATAAGCTCACCGACCTCACCGCATTTTACATCAACGCCGTTTTCGTCAACTATCTTTGTTTCCCAAAGATAACCCGCCTTGCCTATTGCACCGACCTTGTGAATGTTTTCAACACCCAGGTGAACACAGCCGGGGCCTATGGATTCGCTAAGACCGTAGTTCGTGTCGTAAGCATGATTGGGGAAGTACTGCTTCCAACGCTTTATAAGACTCGGCGGAACGGGCTGTGCACCTATGTGCATGAGCCTCCATTTTGAAAGGTCGTAATCGGAAAGTGAAATTGCACTGCTCTCTATTGCATCGAGTATGTCCTGTGCCCACGGTACGAGCAACCATACGATTGATGCCTTTTCGTTTGATGCAACTTCAAGTATCCACTGTGGCTTTACGCCGCGAAGCAAAACTGCCTTGCTTCCCGATAAAAGACTTCCGAACCAGTGCATTTTTGCACCCGTGTGATAGAGGGGCGGTATGCACAAGAATACATCGTCATGCGTTTGACCGTGATGATTCTGCTCTGTTTGGCAGGAAGAAACAAGTGCCCGATGCCCATGAAGTATTGCCTTGGGGAAGCCCGTGGTACCCGATGAAAAATATATTGCCGCATCATCATTATCGGCTATTGCAACAGCGGGGGGCTGAGTTGAACAGTAGGTTATCATCGTATCGTAGCTGTCTGCAAAAGAAGGAACGGGAGAACCCACGAAGAAAAAGTCACGGATATTTGTGAGAGAATCCTTTATGGGAAGCATACGCTCCGTAAATTCGGGACCGAATACAAGTACGCTTACCTGAGCAAGCTTAAGACAGTAATCTATTTCATCTGATGTATATCTGAAGTTCATGGGGACTGCCAAAGCACCTGTTTTTAAAATGCCGAAATAGATGGGAAGCCACTCTATGCAGTTCATAAGAAGTATACCGACCTTGTCACCCTTCTTTACTCCGCGTGTGAGCAAAAGGTTTGCAAAACGGTTTGCCGTGCGGTCAAAATTCTGCCATGTAAGCTCACGGCGGTAGGGTAATCCTGTCATGCTTTCAATAAGATTGAATTCACGCCATGTTTTTGCCTTGTCCGTTTCGTCCGAGGGATTTACCTCGACCAATGCTGTTTCATTGGGATAAAGCCTTGCATTCTTTTCCAAATAATCGGTTATTATCATATGAAATCATCTCCTGCTGTAAGTGCAAATATATAGTTATCAAAACAAAAAAATCCTCGGTGCTGAAATTCCAGCACAGAGGACGAGCAAACAC
>JAZNWT010000030.1:0-12774 GCA_045593465.1 Clostridia bacterium | reverse complement strand
GTCGGCGTTGGTGTAACCGTCGGTGTCGGTGTCGGCGTCGGTGCTGCAGTGGGTGGCGGAGTAGGCACAAAAGACTCTGCTTGTGTTGTCGAAACGAGTTGCGGCAATACTCCGTAAATATTATAGAAATCCAACACACGGGCAAGTACACGCATTGAGTTTTCGTAATTGAGCTGTCCGCTGTATGAAAGCTCACTTTCTCCCGGAAAGCTTGTATATCCTGCCGGCATATAACTGTGACTGTCGATAAAGTTTAACTGTCTTTGTGCAAGATATAAATATCCGTCGCGTGATATCGTGGTGCTTGTAAAAGTATTGTTCGTGCTTCCTGTAGGCACCTTACCCACAATATACGATACTCCTGCACTTCTTGAAGCATCAACGCTTGCATTATATACCGTAACGCACGCCAATCTGAAATACGAAGTTTTCGTTACCGTTCTTCCGTCAATTTGAACAGTATTGGGGAGCGTGCCGCCATTTGCTCTCATATATGCATTTATTGCCGACATTGCATCAAGAACCTGTTGCATGGTGAAAACATCTGCCGAGCCCGAAATTGTGGGAATAGGTGTGGGCTTAGGCGGTAATTCCACCGTGCCTTCATCATATATCTGATATGCTCTTGTTTCATTTTCCGATGTATATACATTTACAAAGCAAGGGCCGAGGGTTTTGTTTAGTTCGCCCTCTGTTTCAATAAATATTGCCGCAGTCCCCTTGCCTGCTATCATGCTTGATTTGGTTATTGTTATGGTTTTTCCGTCAGCGGAAATTTCAGCAGATGCACCTTTTATATTTTCGTAGCCTAAAATGTTCTTTGCTCTAAGGGAGTCCTGCATTTCAAGAATAACCTTTGAAACAGCATCACTTGAAAAAGTATTTATAATATTCACTTTGACAGTATTTTGGCTTGCAGAATATGTGCTCTTTGCATATGTGTACAAGCCTGCTCTGAAAAACGCAACGCCCAACACACCGTCCGTTGACGCTATTTTTCTTATCTGCTCGGTTTCGCCCATCATGGTTTTGGATGTTATTGCATTGCTTTGGCTTGTGGGTGCAAACGCCTGTATTCCCATTACAACCTTGTTTCCCATACGCACAGCACTCCGGGCGATTGCCGCCATCCACTGATAGCTTGCTCCGTAGGTGTCGGAATATGCCATTGGGCAAACATAATCATAAAGCTCTGCCGCTTGTTTAAAATCCTGACCGAATACCATTCTGCCGTATGTGTTTGAAGTTGTGGGGCTGTCATTTCTGCCTGCAACATACTGGTTGCCCTGATATGCACCTTCGGGCATGAGTGCCGCACTTATTATTACCCCGGAATCTGCGTCCCTTACTGCATCAACCATGCTTTTTGCGAAATTCTTTATATTGTCGCAACGCATCTGCATAAACAGCATCGCATCTCTGCCTTCGCTGTATCCGCACTCTGCCGATGCCGCCATTCTGAATATTTTTCCGTCGTCCTTGCTTGTTACATAATAAGTATCCTTAACATAGGTTTCAAGAGTATCCACATCTATACCGTACGCCCTCATCTGTGCTTTGTTTGCTTCGCTCCAGCCGTATGCTATATGGTTATATCTTATGTAATCAAGATGTATTCCGTCTACATCGTAGTTGTTTACAAGCTCAACCAACAGTGATTTCATATAATTTGCGTAGTTTGGGAGCGTGGGGTCCATCGTTGCCCAATCATATCCCAATTCCCTGCTCGTGTATCCTCTGACATAATGATACAGTGTTTCGTTTATGTGATCTGCCGCATATGTCTGGTCATTAAGTGCAGAAACCCATGCGTGCACGCGTATACCGTTTTTATGCCCCGCCGCAATCATTTCCTGGAGAACGTCACGGCTTGTGTCGGAACGCTTGAGCGGAACGGTTCCTCTGTTATATGCAACACTGCCTCCGCCGCCCTTTACAAGCAAATATATATCTGTCACGCCCATTTCTTTGCATCTGTCTGCAACTATTTGAGCACCGTTTGTTCCTCTTGAAGTAATTTCACTTGTCCATACCCACTCGGCAACCACATCGAGCTTTTTTTGTTCGGCAGATTTAGGAGTTTCGCTTATTGAGTTATAGCCTGCGGAATAAAGCAAGGCTCTGCCAAGCATATAATCCATATTCACGGACTGCGACGACTGCAAGAGCAAGCCCGACACAACAACTCTGCCGCTTCCAAACGTTGAAGCCGCCATTGCCGCCGTGCCCGTCATATTAACATATGAACTTGTTTGTACATTTACGGTTGCACCAAGCCCGTTTCTCACGTTACTGTGATATTTGAGCAATACTATGGGTGTGCCTGCTCTTGTATCCTGTACCTGACTGTCGGTAACACTTTTAAACACGGGAGGTGCATCAACAAAAGCAATGTACCTCTTATCTGCCTGCATTCCCTTTGTTAATGTATGCGAAACCGTCTGGGGCAAGACCACTACCTCGCCTACACCGTGATTCCAGTTGGGATAGTCAACTCTGTATCTTACAAGATTCATAAACGTGGTTGTTACACCGCCCGTTGTAAATGTCTGCGTTGCCGCAAACGCACCGCCGCCCATTCCGACATAGCCGCCACCCGCTGCTATATAGTCCTTTATTTTCGTGACTGCAGCACTGCCCAACGCATTCATTACCGTTTTACCCATTTGTATTGAAGCAGAGCCGGAATCCGCAATCACAAGTGTATCGTAATTTGATAACTCTCCGTTTATTATCTGCTGTGCCGTTATCTCAACAGCAGAAACAGCCGACACTGTTTTATTGTCGGCTGTTACTGTGTTTTCCGAAAACCACTTTGTGATAACGTTTTTTGTCTGCACGGCAGTATTATCGGTACTGAAAATTGCTATTTTAAAGCTTTCTCCGTCTGCATACACCGTATTCGGTATAATCGAAAAGGTTGAAATCAGCGTTGCAAGCAAAAGAATAAGTGCTGCCATGTGACAAAGTTTTTTCATGTATTTATACCCTCGTTGAAATTTAATGCCCTGCTTTTATCCTGCTATCATTCTTTGCAAAGCACTTATATCTCTTGAATTTATTTTGCCGTCACCGCTTACATCTGCCGCTGTTGCCTGCTCTGCCGTGAAAACGGCTGCACCCACTATACCCTTTTGAAGTGCCGCAATATCTCTTGAATTCACCTTGCCGTCCAAAGTGATATCACCGGGCAAAACATCGGGGGTTGCTGTGGGAGTCGGTGTTGCTGTGGGAGTCGGTGTGGGAGGCGGAGGTGTGGGTGTGCTTGCCTCCAAGACCTGAACTGATACCTGCTCCGGCAAAGCATTGTATTTATTATAGAAAGTCAATGCACGTATGAATGTACGCAAGGAATTAGCATAGTTCAACTGTCCCGAGTAAGAAAGTCCGCTCTGGCCGGGGAATGTTGTATAGCTTGCCGGTCTTCTGCTGTTGGAGTCGATGTAGTCAAGCTGTCTTTCTGCAATATACAAATATCCGTCCTTCGAAATTACGGTACTGTTAAATGTATTACCGCCACTTCCAGTAGGCTCACTGCAAGCAACATATGATACAAGAGCTGCCCTGTCACTGTTTACACTCGCATTGAAAAGAGCTACACATGCCATTCTGAAGAATGATGCTTTCCCCACTGAAATTCCGTTTACCATGAATGTATTGGGAACAACGCCGTTGTTTGCACTCATGTAATCGTTCGCCTGAGTCATTGCATCAAGCACCTGCTGCATGGTGAAATTGCTTACTGCACCTGAAATTGTGGGTAACGGTGTGGGTGCAGGCGGAAGCTCCACTATACCCTCATCGTAACTCTGATATGCTCTTGTTTCATTCTTTGCGTAAACATTTACAAAGCACGGACCGAGCGTTCTGTTAAGCTCACCCTCAACATTTATGTATATTGCCACAGTTTCCTTGCCCGGTATCATGTTTGACTTTGTTATGGTAACCGTTTTTCCGTCCTCGGAAATTTCGGCGGACGCACCCTTTATGTTTTCGTAGGCTATAATACTCTTTGCTGTAAGGGAGTCCTGCATTTCAAGAACTACCTTTGAAAGAGCATCGTTTGCAAAAGCATTTATAATATTGACCTTGACCATATTCTGACCTTCGGAATATGTGCTCTTTGCATATGCGTATAAACCGGCTCTGAAAAGTGCAATACCCAAAACGCCGTCTGAAGATGCTATTTTCCTGAGTGCCTCGGTTTCGCCCATCATCGTTTTAGATGTTATTGTAGGATTACCGTTTGCGGGAGTAAATGCCTGCAAACCCATTACAACTTTGTTACCCATGTTTACGGCACTTTGTGCCATTGCCGCCATCCACTGATAGCTTGCTCCGTAGGTTTCGGAATACGCCATGGGGCAAACATAGTCATAAAGCTCTGCAGTATGAGTATAATCCTGTCCGAAAACCATTCTTCCGTATGTATTTGAAGTTGTGGGGCTGTCATTTCTGCCGGCAACATACTGATTACCCTGATATGCACCTTCGGGCATGAGTGCCGCACTTATTATTACTTCGGGATCTGCCGCTCTTACAGCATCAACTACGCCCTGTGCAAACTTCTTTATATTATCGCAACGCATCTGCATAAACAGCATCGCGTCCCTGCCTTCATCATAGCCGCATTCTGCCGAAGCAGCCATTCTGAATATCTTTCCGTCGTCCTTACTTGACTTATAATACGTATCGTTTACATACTGCTTCAAAGTTGCAACATTAATTCCGTATTCATCTTCCATCTGTATAATATTTGCTTCACTCCAGCCGTATGCTATATGGTTATATCTTATGTAGTCAAGATGTATTCCGTCTACGTCGTAGTTGTTTACAAGCTCAACCAAAAGCGACTGCAGATACTTTGCAAAGTTAGGAAGCGTAGGATCCATTGTTGCCCAATCATACCCCTCGGACTTGCTGTTATATCCGCGAGTAAAGTGATAGAGAGTTTCATCAATATGATAATCGGCATATGTCTGATCGTTCAATGCAGATATCCATGCGTGTACACGTATACCGTTTGCATGACCTGCCGTTATCATTTCCTGAAGTATGTCACGTGTTGAATTTTCACGTTTCATGGGAATTGATCCCTTATTGTATGAAACACTGCCTTCGTTGCCCTTTACAAGGAGATATATATCTGTAATACCCATTTCCTTGCAACGCTGTGCTATTATCTGAGCACCGTTTACGCCCTTTGAAGTAACTTCACTTGCCCATACCCATTCTGCCACTACGTCAAGCTTTTTTTGTTCAGCCGACTCCACAACTTCGCTGACTGTGTTATAGCCTGCTGCGTAAAGCAATGACCTTCCGAGGAGGAAATCCATGTTTACAGACTGTGAGGACTGCAAAAGCAAGCCCGATACCACAACTCTGCCGCTTCCGAATGCTCCGACCGACATTGCCGCCGTACCTGTCATGTTAACATACGAGCCGGTCTTTACGTTTACAGCCGCACCGAGTCCGTTTCTCACATTACTGTGATATCTCATTATCATAGTGGGAGCACCGGCTCTTGTATCCTTCACCTGATTGTCAGCCACTGATTTAAATACGGGAGGTGCATCAACAAATGCAATATATCTCTTGCTTGCCTGCATTCCCTTTGTTATTGTATGTGAGGCATTCTGAGGCAATACCACAACTTCACCTGTACCGTGATTCCAGTTGGGATAGTCAACTCTGTATTTTATAAGGTTCATGTATGTGGTTGTTTCACCGCCGGTTGTGAATGTCTGCGTTGCCGCAAATGCACCGCCGCCCATTCCGACATAGCCTCCGCCTGCTTCAAGATAATCCTGTATTTTTATTACGGCTTCACTGCCGAGTGCATTCATTACGGTTTTGCCCATATCAATGGACTTTGAACCTGCATCGGCTATTATAAGAGTATCATAATTCGAAAGCTCTCCGCTTACTATCTGCTCTGCAGTTATTTCGGTAACCGAAACATTATCAATAACGTTTCCGTCAGCCGTTACGGTATTGCCGTTAAAGTATTTTTGTATAACACTTATCGTCTGTTGTGCCGTTTGGTCCGCACTGAATACTGCAACCTTAAATTCGCCGTTTTGTGCCGCAGACAAAGCAGGCATTATGCCAAACAAACCAACCGCAAATGCCACTGTAAGCATTATGGCAATTAAGCCTTTTAATCTTCTCATTTCCTCATTTTCCTCCTGTGAACGCTTATATTATGCAGATATTTTTTTCTGAAGTGCGGCAATATCTCTTGAGTTAACCGCACCGTCTTCTCTCAAATCAGCCGCATACTGTTTTGGTGTGTCCAGTATTTCAGTGCCTATAATATGCTTTTGCATTGCGGCAATATCCCTTGAGTTTGCTTTTCCGTCGCCGTTTAAATCACCCTCGACGGAAAGCGTGTAAATATATGCTTCGTTTCCGTTTTCATCCATGACGGAAACGGTATATCCCGTGCAAATAATCTCCGTATTGTCTTCCACTATTTCGCCGTTTGCATTTTTTATGATAGCATCCACACCATCACCGAGATTTGCATGAAAATCAACTAATGCTGTTTGAGGCTCAACATTTGTGATGTATCCGTCATCCGTAACAGTATAGCCGGATTCTTCCTTAATGATATCCTTTGTGACCGGGGGAGTTTCTTCAGGCTGTTGCCTGGGAGTTGTTTCGGGCTCCTGCGTGGGAGTTTCTTCGGGCTCCTGCGAAGGAGTTTCCGCAGGGCCGGGTGTCATGAATTCATCCGCATCCAGGCACACAAGCTCATAGCCTCTGAATTGAGTTTCTCCGTTTGGAGCAAAGCTCTGAGCATTATTTGTGTAATAGTAGATTGTCAACGCTCCCATGCTTTCAAGTGCTGTCTGAGCAAAGCTTTCGGGTACTGCACCCTGGAACTCAATACCCATAAGCGATTCCGAATAAGCAAATGCATATTCGCCTATTGTTTTTACGGAACTCGGAACTACTATTTGCGAAAGATTCATTCCAAGCTGATAGAAAGCATGATCCCTTATTTCGGTAACTGTATCGGGAACATTAAATTCTGCTTCCTCTTTTGCGGCGGGGTAGATAATAAGCTCTGTTTTGTCTGCCGTATAAAGCACACCGTCCTGTGATGCAAAGAAGTCATTGCCCTCTACGGAAGTGAGTGAGCTGCATCCTTTGAAAACACCTTTTCCGATTGTTTCGATACTGTCCATAAGCTGTACGCTTTTTAAGTTTACACAGCCTTCAAACAGATAATCCGCCAAACGTGTCATCCATACACTAAGCTCTATTTCAGAAAGACTTGTACAGCTTTTAAAACAGCCTACGCCCACATCATCCACGGTGTACGGAATAGTTATCTCATACAAAAGACCGCAATTAAAAAATGCATAATCACCGATAAGTGAAATTCCTTCGTTCAAGGCAATATATTCAAGCATCGAACATCCTGCAAAAGCATAAGGACGTATTTTCGTTGTGCTTTCGCTGATTGCAAAATCCATCTCGCTCAACGACTGCGGACATGCAACCAATTCGGTTTTATCGGCAGTATAAAGAACTCTTTCGTGTGAAGTAAAGTTTTGATTGTTTGCATTCACAAAAATATCTTCAAGTGCAAACGCACAGGCAAATGCACCGTCACCTATTTCCTTTACGGTTTCGGGAATGGTTATCGAAGTAAGACCGACATTTGAATAGAAAGCTTTTGAAGCTATCTTCTCTACGCCGTACGGAATCTCGTAGGTGGTAATTACGATAATATCGTCAACACTGCCGATATCTCCTTCTTCCTCCAGCACGCTTATTTCATTTTTAGAAGCAATTCCGCTGAATGATCTGAGGAAGCCTGCCGGGAAAGTGTGAAGCGTCTTTCCTTCGTCCGTATACAAAATATCGTCAATTATCTGATACGTTGAGCCGGGACCCGTTATAGTTATCGAATTAAGACTTGTGCAGTCAGCAAAAGCACCCTCTCCGATATATTCAACCGTAGGAGATATCGCAACGCTTGCCATACTCATACAGCCCCTAAACGCTTCTTCGCCTATTGTTTTTATACCGTCGGGTATCACGACCGCTTCAATGTCCATACACTCAAAGAAAGCACGGTCAGCTATTGCCGCAACTGTTTTTCCGCCCAGTGTTGTGGGAACAGTAACGGTATTTCTTGCAGTATACTTGCAGGAAGTTATTGTAACAGTACCGTCTTCGTTTTCGACATAAGTATACAGTCCTTCAGTCTCTGCATTTGCAAAAACGCCTATGGACATAACCGAAAAAATCATAGCAATTACAGTTATAACAGCGATAAGTCTTTTTGACATTTGAATGCACCTCCATAAGTCCTCACTATTATAATAATTTAGCACCAAACGCTGTGTCAACGCATAAAACAACTAAAAATATTCTTTTTTTACACGTCAAACAAAATTTTTTATGTTTAGCAACTTTGTCTTGACAGCATATGTTCAAAGTGGTACAATTTCCGCAACTGGCAAGGAGCAGTAATATTTTATGACGAATACAGTTCTCCGTACAGCTGAATATCGCTACTTTAGCTTTACTTACTATTACTTTAGTAAGTCTTGTTTGCGTTTAGCTGAAAACACGGGTGTTGCATTCTGATAAATCACTAATTCCTGATTATCACCCCGCAGCTAAACGCTGTGGGGTTTTTTAGTTTTCAAATTATAGGAGGAAATAAAAATGATCGTAATTCTCAGGAAAGATCCGGACACAACCCAACTTAACCGCCTCATCACATGGCTTCGTGACAAGGGTATAGACGTACATGAAACAGTCGGTTCTTCACAGACCATACTCGGTCTTATAGGTGACACGCATCATTTGGATATCGACCTTATAACAGCTCTCGATATCGTAGACGATGTACGCCGTGTTCAGGAGCCTTACAAAAACGCAAACAGAAAATTCCATCCCAATGATACAGTAATAAATGTAGGCAACACGCAGGTTGGCGGCGGTAACCTCACTTTGATAGCAGGTCCCTGCTCCGTTGAAAGCGAAGATCAGATATGTGCGATAGCTCAAAGCGTAAAGGCAAGCGGTGCAACAATGCTTCGCGGCGGTGCATTCAAGCCCCGTACTTCTCCCTACTCATTCCAGGGACTTCGCGGTGAAGGTCTCCGTCTTTTGTCGATAGCGAAAAAGCTTACAGGTCTTCCCATCGTAACGGAAATCATGGATATTTCACAGCTTGATCTTTTCGATGATGTTGACGTTATACAGGTCGGTGCAAGGAATATGCAGAACTTCGAGCTTTTAAAGGCACTCGGTCAAACCAAGAAGCCCATACTTTTAAAGCGTGGTTCTTCCTGCACATACGAAGAGCTTCTCATGAGTGCCGAATACATAATGGCAGGCGGCAACGAGCAGGTAATACTTTGCGAACGCGGCATACGCACATTTGAGAATTACACAAGAAATACACTTGATGTTGCGGCAGTACCCGTTTTGAAGCAACTTTCGCATCTCCCCGTAATAATCGATCCCAGCCATGCAACGGGAAAATCAACGCTTGTTGATTCACTCTCCTGTGCAGCCGTAGCAGCAGGTGCTGACGGACTTATAATAGAAGTTCACAATGATCCTCCGCACGCTCTTTGCGACGGTCCTCAGTCAATACGTCCCGAAGCTTTTGATACTTTGGTAAAGAAGCTCAACATAATCTCAAATGCAGTTTCAGGAAAGGAAAATGCTTAAAATGAAAATAGGCATAATAGGCTTGGGCCTTATCGGCGGCTCAATGGCTAAAAGCATAAAAGCTCACACAAACAATACCGTAGCAGGTTTTGACTTAGACAACGAGACTCTTACAAAAGCAGAGCTCATCGGTGCAATAGATGAAATTCTTACACCCGATATGCTTTCACAATGCGATATAATTATGATTGCCGTCCCCCCCAAAGCCACTCTTTCTTGGGTAGAAGACAATGCCGCCAATCTCAAGGGTACCGTTCTTATAGACCTTTGCGGAATAAAGCGTTATCTCCACGATTCTATAGCAAGTAAGGCGGCAGAATGCGGTTTTACTTACATCGGCGGTCACCCAATGGCAGGCAAGGAAGTAAGCGGCTTTGAAAACGCTTCGGAAAATCTCTTCCTCGGTGCATCAATGATACTCACCCCCGACAGTGCTTCCATAATAGATGACCTTGAATATTTAAAGAGTTTCTATCTTGAGATAGGTTTTGATAAGGTTACTTTCTCAAGCATCGAAGAACACGACCGTATAATTTCCTATACATCACAGCTTGCTCATATAACTTCAAGTGCTTACATAAAATCACCATCAGCACAAATGCACAACGGATTTTCGGCAGGCAGTTACAAAGACATGACACGTGTTGCAAAGCTTGACGAGGAGCTTTGGACGGACCTCATGCTTGGTAATGCAGACTATTTGACGGGCGAATTAAAGCTTTTGATAGAAAACCTCACAAAGTATCTTACAGCACTTGAGAATAACGATGCAGACAGTCTGAAAGCACTTTTAAAGGAAGGTCGTTTGCTCAAAGCCACGGCCGGAGGAGATTGATATGCCAAAACAGTGCGTAAAAATAAATGTAGGCAAAGGCTATGACGTAATAATAGGTTCTTCCCTGCTTAATTCTTGCGGCGAAATGATAAAAAGCGTTTCGGATGTTTGCCGCACGGCAGTAATAACGGACTCAAATGTTGAAAAGTTATATCTTGATAAAGTAACGAAAAGTCTTGAAACAGCAGGATTTGAAGTTATAACCTTCTCATTTGCGGCAGGCGAAGAAAGCAAGAACATCTCAACGCTTGCAGACATATTGGAATTCCTTGCCGAGAACAATTTTTCACGCTCGGATATGCTTATTGCACTCGGCGGCGGTGTTGTAGGTGACATAACAGGCTTTGCCGCCGCAACATTTTTAAGAGGTGTACGCTACATACAGCTCCCCACAACACTTCTTGCCGCCGTTGATTCGTCCGTCGGCGGAAAAACGGCAATAGACCTTAGGGCAGGCAAAAATCTTGCAGGGGCATTCTGTCAGCCCGAAATCGTAATCTGCGATATCGACACGTTTGACACATTGCCCAAAGCCGAGCTTTCAAACGGCGTTGCAGAATCCGTAAAATACGGCGTACTATTTGATGAAGAGCTATTCGATGCTTTTGCAGAACTTGATATTTCATCGCTTACCGAGGATAAAGAGCGGTTAATAAATATAATTGCGAAATGCGTGGCACATAAGGGCAGAGTTGTTGAAAACGATGAATTTGACCGTGGTGAACGCCGCCTTTTAAATTTAGGGCACACAATAGGTCACGCAATAGAAAAGTGCAGTTCGTTTACCGTTCCACACGGTCATGCGGTTGCCGCAGGAACGGCGATGATTGCACGTGCCGGCGAAGCAAAAGGCATAACACCTTTGGGTACAGCCTCAAAGATATCGAATATGCTCAAAAAATATGACCTGCCCACGAATACGTCTTTCAGCACCGACGAGCTTTTGTCCGTAACATTAACAGATAAAAAACGAACAGGCAAAACAATAGGACTTGCAGTAATTGACAGCATCGGTAATTGCTCAATAAAAACCGAACCCGTGGAAGCACTTAAAGAATATATATCCCTCTCAAAAGGCGAATAATAATGAACATAAAAATCGTTCCCAAAGCTTTAAACGGCACATTGCCGATAATAAGTTCAAAATCCGATGTGCATCGCATAATGATATGTGCCGCACTTTCGGATTCACCTACAACCATAAATAATGTATCACTTTGTGATGATATAAAAGCAACAGCCTCTTGCGTAGAAGCTCTCGGTGCAAAGGTTGAATTTTCCTCACGCACCTGCACCGTTACTCCGTCACAATTCAAAAACGCAAATCCCGTTTTCGATTGTCATGAAAGCGGTTCAACTTTGCGTTTCATGCTTCCCGTTGCCGCCGCAAAATGCACTAACGCACATTTTGAAGGCAGTGGCAGACTGCCCTTTCGTCCCATAGGCGAGCTTCTTTTTGCAATGCAGGAAAACGGTGTTGATTTTTCAAGCACGCACCTGCCGCTTGATATTTCCGGGAAATTGCGTGCAGGCGAATATTCTTTGCCCGGCAATATAAGCTCACAATACATAACGGGACTTTTAATGGCACTTGCAGTAACAGAAGGAAAAAGCACGATTACACTTACTTCTCCCTTGCAATCGGCATCCTATGTTAACATGACGCTTTCAACACTTAAAGCGTTCGGTGCAAGCATTGAAGAAATTGAAAACGGCTATAAAATACTCGGAAGAGACCAACTTACTTCACCGAAAATCGCAATTGCCGACGGTGATTGGTCAAACGCCGCTTTCTTTTTGGCTTCTGCCGCAATAGACGGCGAAATAACGCTTACAGGGCTTAACATGAACTCGCCTCAAGGAGATAAAAAGATAGTCGAAGCATTGCAAAAATTCAATGCACATGTCACAATAAAAGATGATACGGTCACTGTTTCAAAGGGCAATTTAACAGCCGCTGAAATAAACCTCACAGACACACCCGATATGCTTCCGATACTTGCCGTGCTTGCGGCAAACGCAAGCGGCGAATCCCGTTTTGTGGGTGCAGAGCGTCTTAAGCTTAAAGAAAGCGACAGACTTACGACCGTTGCGGCTATGATAAATGCCTTAGGCGGAAGTGCAACCGTGTTTGACGACGGTATAAGCGTTTTGGGCACAACCTTAACAGGCGGCACCGTGGACGGAGCAAACGACCATCGCATAGTTATGGCGGCGGCTGTTGCCGCTTGCCA
>JAZNWT010000029.1:0-2231 GCA_045593465.1 Clostridia bacterium | reverse complement strand
ATACTATAGCAACAGAATTTGAAAGATTCAATGACCTCATTTCATTTCCCATTGGAATTCTTATTGCATCGTCTTTTCTTCGAGTCAAAAGTTCTTTGCCCAAGCCTGCTGTTTCCTTGCCGAAAACAATAAAATCTCCGTCTTTAAATTCTACATCGGCATAGCATTTTTCCGCATGGGTAGATGCAAGAAAAAATCTTGCCCCCTTATGCTTTTCCTCTACCTCTTCAAAAGAATCGTAATATGTGAGGTCAAGTGCATGCCAATAATCAAGCCCTGCACGCTTTAAATGCTTGTCGTTTATTTCAAAACCAAGCGGACGAACCAAATGCAATGCACTTCCCGTCACTGCACAGGTTCTTGAAATATTACCCGTATTCTGCGGTATTTCAGGTTCAACCAATACTATATTAAACATTATTTTCCCAACCCCACTTCTCTTGCGTAATGGAATATATACTGCTGTACTATTCCCGAATATTTGCCTAAACGGATATTTAGCGATTCAAGCTCCTTTTTCGAAGGATCCCGTCCGTCAAAGAAAAGTTCTTTTAATGCACGCTTCATCCATACATCAATAGGAAAAGCGTTTGTAAAACCAAGCGAAAAAAGCAATATACAGTCTGCCACTTTAGGACCTATCCCCAAAAAAGACAGCAATTCTTTTCTCGCCGCTTCTATCGGCACATTTTTCAATTCCTCAAGCTCATATCCGTCCGCTATTCTTTTTGCACTCTTTAAAATATACGGTGCCCGATAGCCGGTTCCTATCTTGCATAATTCAGCTTCGCTGAGGCTCGCTACGGCATCGGGTGTAGGAAAGCAATAGTAATATCCGCTTTTATCTGCAAGTTCCTTTTTCTCACCGCAATAAGCACACAGCTTTTCAACTATACCGCTTATTCGCTTTATATTGTTATTCGCCGATATTATAAACGATATGAACGCCTCAAACGGCTCCTGTTTAAATATCCTTATTCCGCTTCCATACGGCACGCAAACACTTAACCGCTCATCGTCAAGTATAATCTTCTCTATTTGACCGTAATCACGTTCAAGGTCAAAATAATTACTCCAAAGCTTCACATCTTGTTCTTCGCAGTTTTGGATTTCGATTATGCCGTTATATTCAATAATACGCACGCCTTTATTAAAGGCAATACCGAACATACTGCCATCACGCTGTTTTTGCCATCTGAAAGCCTGACCGCACAAGCACGAGCGTTCAACATTGAAATTTTGAGCATTTTCTATTATTACAGAACCGTTTTTATAGTAAATATCCATGATGAAAAAACAAAACAGGAACCGTTCGCAAAATCAACACGAACCGATTCCTGTTTAAAACACTTTGTTTTAAGGCTTAGTTTGCAGCAGCTTCTTCGTATACGCTGACCTGCTTGCGGTTGTTGTGCTTTGTTTCAAAGCGAACGATACCGTCTATCTTTGCAAAAAGCGTATCATCCTTACCGATGCCTACATTATTGCCCGGATGGAAATGTGTTCCACGCTGTCTTACGAGAATGTTGCCTGCGAGAACAAACTGACCGTCTGCACGCTTGGGTCCCAAACGCTTGGACTCACTGTCACGACCGTTACGTGAACTACCAACACCCTTTTTATGAGCAAAAAGCTGTAAATTGATGTTAAACATGACTCATACCTCCTTCTCGATTACTTTGAGGTTCTCTTTGTAGTTCTCAGCAATAGAGCGAAGCCCCATTGCCATTGTTTCAAAAATAATTTCTGCTTTTTCGACATCCTTATCAGCAACATCGTTACTGAGCATACAGTAAACCTCGGCTTCTGCGACTTCATATGCACATTCAAGCTTTAAACACCCGATTATGCCCATAAGAGCCGTTTGCGTAAGTGCGGAAACAGCACTGCAAACAATGTCATTGCCCGCCTCTCCTGCCATTGCATGGCCGAGAGCTTCAAAGCCGACTATTTTACCTTCGGAGCGAAAAATATTGACCGTAGTCATTAGCCTATTGCCGTTATTTTCACTTTTGTGAAAGGCTGACGGTGACCCTGCTTCTTGCGGATGTTCTTCTTGGGCTTATACTTGAAAACAACGACTTTCTTTGCCTTGCCCTGCTCAAGTACTTCAGCTGTAACAGAAGAACCTGCTACTACAGGTGTGCCTATTTTGGTGCCTTCTTCACTGCAAAGCATGAGAACTTCAAACTTTACCTGTGCACCAACTTCAGCATCGAGCTTTTCGACGA
>JAZNWT010000028.1:0-4386 GCA_045593465.1 Clostridia bacterium | reverse complement strand
TTCCATAGTTTCAAAAGCTAATATTATACCTTTTTCACTAGCCATCTCTACACATTTTCTTAAATTTTCTTCAAAATATTTCTTACTTTCATCTGTAGAATCTTCATAATATACATCATCTGAACCTTCTCCAAATGTTTCAGCCATGCTTGCGTACGGAACTGCCGTACAAGTAATAATAAAAGCAAGAAGTAAAGCAAATATCTTCTTCATGGTATTTACCCCTTTTTTCTTATATAAAACTTAAAGTAAGCATATCACAAATTCTATAATATGTCCATTTTTTCAGCATTAAAATGCACATACATAAATTGCAAATAATATATTGTATACTCTTTGCATAAATGTATACACGCTCAAAAAACTTTGATATACTTTTAAGCGTTGGATTGACTTTTTTCGACATTTTTGAAATATGCATTGAAGGAGAAGCAGGTTTTGAAGGCAGTAATAGTTGACAGTGATCCTATTCGCATTGATATGTTATGCCGTATTCTTTCCGATTACGATGACACCATCTCTGTAGTCGCAACATTTACTGACTCTTCAGTCCTGATTGATTATCTTAGCTCCAACAACGCAGATTTAATATTTCTTGAAATAAATAAGCCCCGAATCGACGGCATTAGTATCGGTACTAAAATAAGAGAATTTTCGTATGATATAGCTATAATTTACACCGCTTCGTCTTCCGTTTATGCTGTTGAAGCCTTCAAGCTTTATGCTCAAGGTTATATTATTAAACCGTTCTCGAAAAAAGACGTGTTTACAGCTTTGGATAATGCAAAGCATATGCTTTTGCATTCAAAGCGGATATCAGCTGTAACATTCGGTAATTTCGACCTTTTTACCAACGGAAAAGTTGTTCATTTTTCCCGTTCAAAAAGCAAGGAGTTTTTAGCACTTCTTATTGACAGATGTGGCGGTGAGGTTTCGCTCAGTGACGTAGCAACACATATTCTTGATTCGTCTTCATCATCAACAGCCGCAAGACAGCTTGCACGTAAAATTGTCAGCACTTTAAAAAAAGATCTCGAATACTATGGTCTTACGGACATTTGCACGTTCAAATACGGTGTTTATGCAATAAATCCAAATATGTTGGACTGCGACTCTTATAAACTGCTCGCAGGAGATAAAAACGCGGCAAATCTTTTTTCGGGCGAATATATGACTCAATACCAATGGGCAAAGCATTCAATTCCAAAGCTGCTTGCCGCAAAAGAAAAAGCAACCGATTGATTTTTATTTCAACATATTGACGCAATAACAAACCGCCTGAATATCAGGCGGTTTTTGCATAAAAAAGCAGAGCCTGCTTGGCTCTGCTTTAATATTGCTTTTATTAGAAGGGCAATGTGATGTATGTACCGTTAAGTACTCTTACCTTTGCAACAGACTGCGGAAGTGATGTTCTGAGTGTGTTGCTGTTGTTGGACAAGTCACCGTGATACCACTTGCTGTTGATGTAGCACTGTGCCCAAACGTGACCGTATCTGCCGCCGGAGCTTGATGTTACCTGACCGTGATAGTATCTTGCAGGAACACCGGATGCTCTCCAAACTGCTATAAGCATATGTGCCAAGTCACAGCAGTTACCCTTACGCTTATTCCATGTTGCCAAAGCACCGAGCTTTGTGTTGTAGTAAGCGTACCAATAGCTTGTTTTTGCCTGGAGGTAATTGAAGATGTTGAATGCCATCTTATACTGTGTTGTAGCACTGCCGCGTGCTGTCTTGGAAACTGACTTAATTGTGGAGTTGTTTACCTGACAGTTCGTTGTAGCTACAGTGTACTTTTTGTAAGCGGACGGGCAAGCCTCCAAGGAAGAGCTGCTGGAGCTGGAGCTGGAGCTGGAGCTGCTTGAGCTTGACGATGCAGTAACTGTGCTCCACTTGGAAACTGATACGTAGTTGGGAAGATCGCCGTTTGTCTTATGGTAAGCAAGAATTCTTGCAAACATATAAATCAAAGACTTGTAACCAACCTGATAGCTGCCGTATGTGCAGTAAGCGGGAGCTGTGTAGGAGTTGGACTTCATGAAGGATACTACTCTGGATGCCATATCCTTATACTTTGCTGTATAAATGTTCTGGGTACCGGAAATGCTCTCTGTTGTTGTTGAAGGAGCCTTTGCACCAACTGACTTATATGTAGCTGTTGTCTTGCCGTTTACAAGGTTTACAGTCGCCTGTGCGAAAATGTAAAGTGCATTGGGCATTGACACGCTTGTGCTGTTAATAGTTACCGAGCTGGGCAACTTCTTGTTCTTTACAACATATGTCTTGACTGTGTTAGCAGCTGTCTTAACCTGTGCAAGTGTATAAGTCTTTGTCGTTGCTGTAGCTTTAGGTGTAGCTGTAGGAGCTGTTGTAGCCTTTGCTGTTGTAGTTGTTGTAGTTGTTGCGGAGATTGTCTTTGCCCAAGTCTGTACTGCTACGTAATTGGGAAGTGCACCTTCTTCAGCATAGAAAGCAAGCACTCTTGCGAAAGCATATACAAGACCTGAATAGCAGATATTGCCATTGGATGCTGTTGTAGCATAGTTGGGAGCTGTGCTGTTGCTTGCCATGAAGTTGTAAACGCTGTCAGCAATCTTTACGTATGCCGCCTTAAGAACATTACCGGCCTTTACACTGTCAAGACCTGTTGCATCTTCGGGAGCATTCATCTTCTTGGAGTAAACTTCAGTTGTTGTATCACCTTCATTGATGTTGCAGATAGCTGCTGCCATCATACGGAGGTATGTGGGAACCGTCATTGTGTAACTGCCAACCTTAACAGTTGCGGGAAGCTTTTTGTTGTTCTGCACATAATTGCGAACAGTCTTTGCTGCTGTTGCAATCTGCTTTGCTGTGAACGAAGTGCTGTTTGTTGCTGTTATTGCCGTTGTGGGTGTGGGTGTCTTCGTGGGTGCAACCGTGGGAGCAGTTGTTGCTGTTGCTGCACTGCCTGTGAATTCAGCCCAAGGAATCAATGTGCAATAGTTGGGAAGTGCCTGGTTGCTCTTGTAGAAGTTCAAAATCTTTGCATACATATAAACGAGGTTGTTGTAGTTTGCAACGCCTGCTGTTAATGTAGCATAGTTCGGGAATGTGTTGTTGTTGCTTGCAGGCCATGCGATAAGTGCCTTTGCCTTTGCAAGATAATCAGCCTTCTGAACATCAGCCTTTACGCTATCTGCGTACAAAGGATTGTCGGGAGCTGCAACAGTTGTTACCGTCAAGGCATTGGAAGCACCGTTGCCGAGATTGTCTACCTGCTTCAACATAAGCATTAAGAACTGTGCACTTGTGAGTGTTTCCGTGCCGACCGTTACCGTTGCGGGAACTCTCTTATTTGTTTCTATAAATGTTTTTACATTGCCTGCTGCTGTATAAAGGTTAGCGGCTGTGACTGTAGTCTCTGCGGATGACACCATGGGAATGATTGACATTACCATCATCAGTGCCAAAATAAGTGCCAATGCTTTTTTCATTTTTAATTCCTCCTTTATTAAAAATCACTTAAAACAGTTTTAAGACAGTCGCAAGCATCATTGTTTTCACAAACTGAAACTTATGGCAAATGTCTCTTTATCACTTGTGCTTATGATATCATTTGCTTTAATTTGTGTCAATATTACCACACTTTTCATTTAATACATAATCGTTATATCTTTTAGATTATTTTTTATTTTTGTTATAATCAAAATTTATAATATGCCCCCTTGGTTCATTTTGTTTCAGAATCACTTTTGTTATTGATGATATTTTTAACTTTTTCTTGGTATATTTCACAAAGTTCTTTTGCATACTCCTGCTCGAAGCTGCCTGCCACTACCCTACAAGCAGTAAAGCTGCTGTTTGGCTTTACAAGCACCCAACCGTCATCGCTTCGTATCCTCACTCCGTCTATCAATTCCACTCTGTCATCGTTTTGAGAATCAACGAGTGTTCTTAATATCCTGCCTATATCCTTCCAAGAGCATGCATTTTCTTTTTCGCTTGTGTACACCTTCGGTAAAGCATTAAGATACAGTTCCAGTTTGTTTTGCAGCATAAGTGATACGGTTTTTATTACCCTCCCCTCACTTTCAAAAAGTTCAGGCACATAACCGTTGTGCTTACAGTTTTCTCTTATAAGAATATTTCTGTCATTCGGCAATTTCTCCACCCTTGCCCCATTTTCGCATAAAAGCTTGATATATTCGTCCGGCATATCTGCCGATACCGCAATATCTCTCTTTTCTTCTTCCCTGATACGGTCAAGCATGAATACGGTATCAAGCTCTTGATTGCTTATGCTCCTCTCATTATGATACACCTCTTGTATTTCGTCATCATAATCGGCAACAAACCCCAACTTGGCACCCTCTCGTATCATACTTTTTAAAAGGCTTTCCTT
>JAZNWT010000027.1:0-14783 GCA_045593465.1 Clostridia bacterium | reverse complement strand
GCTCGCAAAAGCAGGCGTGGATAATCTTTACACCGATATTATAGACAACGACGATATCTATTTTGTAGATACGGATACTGTGGATATGTTCATAACCTACTTAAACGAGCAGTATGGCAATGAAACTACAATCTACGGCTATGAGCCTGTAACTACCGTTGATGAAGTATTGAACATTTATAAAATAGTAACACTAAAATAAAACCATAGTGCTTCATTTGCTCCGCATCAGCTTTATGTTGCGGAGCTTTTTTGGGTTTAAAATCGTATTTCGTCTTTGTTTGGCGGATTTCACATTTGATGCTTTTGATGTTTTATAATGCATTTGAGGTGATGAAAGCATGTCTGCATTTGAACTTTTGGAATTATTTGAGCCCGAAAGAAGGCTTGAAAGCATTGATGTATCCTTAATTACCGCAAATCCGAATCAGCCGCGAAAAACGTTTGACGAGGCGAGTATTGATGAGCTTGCACGAAGCATTGACGAGGTGGGCCTGATACAGCCGTTGACCGTTCGGTGTTCCCGTGACGGCAAGTATGAGCTTATTGCAGGTGAACGACGCCTGCGTGCCGTTAAAAAGCTTAACTTTGACAAGGTCGAATGCATCGTGCTTTCGGGTATCGAAAACGAGGATTCGGCGGCAATGGCACTTGTTGAAAATCTTCAGAGAGAAAATCTTCACTTTCTTGAGGAAGCACAATGCTATGAACGTATGCTGAAAACATATTGTATGACACAAGACGAGCTTGCAAAAAAAATAGGCAAGAGTCAATCCTCGGTTGCCAATAAATTAAGGCTTCTTCGTATGTCGGACGATGTTAAGGCGGCAATGATAGATGCAAATATATCGGAACGTCATGCCCGTGCATTATTAAGGCTTAATTCCGATTCCAACCGCCTTGCAGTTATTAAAAAAGTAAGCGAAAATGCTCTTTCCGTTAAGGAAACAGAGCGGCTTGTGGATAAAACGCTAAATACTATTTTTGCTCAAAATCAAGACAGGGACAAGCCAAAGCCCATGTTCATACGGCTTATAAAAGATTATCGGCTTTTTACAAACACGGTAAACACTGCTGTGTGCCAGCTTCGGGAATCGGGCATGAAGGTGGAGGTTGAACAAACCGACCGTGTAAACGGAGTCGATATATTCATAAGAGTTACACGCTGAGAAAAACTATAATAAGGTCAAAAGCCCATGCGGATATTTTTCGCTGAGGTTTTTTGGGGCTCAATCTCTCCCGAGCCCTTTTTTATTTTGAAAAAAATGTGTACTTTCTGCCAATAAACATAAAGAACGCTTTTATTTCTTCAGTTTTTGTTATACTATTTATGTGAGGTGATATTATGGATTTTATTTATAATTATTTTACTCCTTCCCAACTTAATAATATTTTATACATACTTGCAATAGTGCTTATGGTTGTCGGTATTGCGGCATCATCAAGTGTTCAGCGTACATTCAACAAATATGCAAAAACACCGTCGCAATACGGTTTTGTTGCATCCACGGTTGCACAACAGCTTTTGTATCAAAACTCAAGCTCCGTACAGGTTACTCAGGTAAAAGGCTCACTTACAGACCATTTTAACCCCAAAACCCACACCGTCGGTCTTTCCGATGCCGTTTACTCAAACAGCTCCGTTGCGGCTTTGGCTGTTGCGGCACATGAAATAGGTCATGTAATGCAGTACGAAGAAAACTATACTCCCATAAAAATAAGAAACATGATTCTTCCCGTTGCACAGCTTGGCTCAAACATAGCTCCCCTGCTTGTAATAGGCGGCATTATTATCGGTTTTTTTGACCTTGCTTTGTTGGGTGCTCTGCTGTACGGTGTAATGTTTCTTTTTCAGGTGGTAACACTGCCTGTTGAATTTAACGCTTCAAGACGCGGCATAGAAATGCTGTCAAGCGGAGGATATATAGCAGCTTCTGAAGTGCCCGTTGCAAAAAAAGTGCTTAAAGCCGCCGCAATGACATATGTTGTTGCCGCACTCGCTTCACTTGTAACATTCCTCCGCCTTTTGGTTCTTGCAAACGGAAACAGAAGAAGATAATTTTTAAGCATATAAAAAAAGCCCGCTCGGGCTTTTTTATTTTTCTTATTTTCCCACACAGAAGCGGCTGAATATTCTGTCTATTACTTCATCGTCAACCTCCCTGCCCGTTATGCTTCCAAGATGCATTAGCGTGCTTCTTATGTCCGTTGCAAGGCATTCCGCATCCAATATATCAAAATCCCCAACTGCACTCTCAAGAGCTTGTGCGGCTTTATTCAACGCCTCTATATGCCTTATATTTGTAATCACGGGACTTTCCGTATCGGGCGATATGCGTCCTGCTATCTGCGTTTTTACTTCTTCAATACCGTTTCCCGTATTTGAGCTTACGGAATATGCTTCAACATTAAAATGATTTTTTATATCATCTATGCTTACTTTACACTCTAAATCATTCTTGCATATTACCGTAATACATTCATGCGTTTTTGTGTAATCAAAAAGCTTTGCTTCTTCCTTTGTAAGCTGTTTTGAACCGTCAATAGCTATAATTATTATATCGGCTTCATCGGCGGCTTTCTTTGCAAGCGAAACGCCTATTTTTTCAACCTCATTATCCGTTTCTCGAATTCCTGCCGTATCTACAAGCCTTATGGGTACACCGCATATTGCAATTTCTTCGGTTATGGTATCCCTTGTTGTACCGGGAATCGAAGTTACTATTGCACGCTCAACTCCGAGTATCGCATTTAAGAAAGATGATTTTCCTGCATTGGGCAAGCCTATTATTGCAATCTTTGCTCCCTCACGCAGTATTTTTGCTTTCTGCCCTTCGTTTATAAGGTCCTGAATATTTTTGTATATACCTCTAAGCGTTTGGGGCAATGCTGAAAATACATCTTCCTCCAATTCTTCGGGATAATCTATTGCCGCATCTATACCCGAAAGTGCATCCAAAAGCGAAGTTTCTATATTTTCTATACGCTCTTTAAGCTTGCCTTGAAGCTGCGTGAGAGCCGCTTTTGCACTTCTCCTTGAAGATGCATTTACAATATCCATTACGGCTTCCGCCTGCGTAAGGTCCATTTTACCGTTTAAAAACGCACGCTCCGTAAATTCGCCCGCCCTTGCACAACGACAGCCTATAAGCGAAAGTATCTCCATTACACGGCTTGCAGTAGCCTGTCCGCCATGTATGCTTATTTCCGCCATATCTTCGCCTGTATAACTGTTTGGAGCTTCAAAATATGTGGCTATTACCTCATCTGCAATTTCGCCCTCATAAACTATCTTGCCGTATGCTGCATATCTGTGCTCAATTTTACCCGTAAAAACGCGAGAAAGAGCAGCCTGTAAATTTTGGCCGCTCATTCTTATTACCGCTATTGCACCGCCTATAGGTGTTGCAAGTGCATAAATTAAATCTTTATTTTGCATTTTCCTTGGGTGCTACTATAACACGGCGGTCGTTTCCTTCGCCTTCGCTATATGTAGTAACGTAGGGGTTATTCTGGAGAGTTGAGTGGAAAACTCTTCTCTCATAAGGGTTCATGGGTTCCATCTCACGAGGTCTGCCCGTTGCTTTTACCTGTGAAGCAACCTTTCTTGCAAGCCTTGCAAGTGTTTCTTCTCTCTTATCTCTGTAACCCTCGGTATCAAGTGTTACTCTTATATAATCTTCATCCTTGTTTGCGTGATTTACGGTGAGTGATGTTAAATACTGCAATGCATCAAGAGTTTCTCCCCTGTGACCTATGAGTATTCTACCCATTGACTCACTGTCTATTCTTAAGCGTATGCCGTTTTCTGCATTTGTTGCAAGTAATACATCGGCATCTATGCCCATTCTTTCAAGAACACCCTTTACAAAATCTGCTGCAAGGTTTCCTTCTGCAGCCTCAAGAGAATACTCATATTCTTTTTTGGGCTGACGCGGTCTTTCGTCACGTCTTTGTCTGTTATTCCTGGGTCTGTCGTTTCTCTGTCTGTCGCTCTTATTTTTTTCACTCTTTTGAGATTCTCTGTTATCACTCTTCTCTTTGAGCATATAGTCGGGAATTACTATATCTTCCTTTTCACGTTCTGTAAGCCTTACCTTTGCAGGCTTTGCTCCTATTCCGAGTATTCCCTTAGTTTCCTGCTGTATTATCTCAACTTCAACTTCGTCTATTGATATTCCAAGCTCAACAAGTCCGTTAAAAATTGCTTCGTCAACAGATTTACCTGTGGACTCTATCATTCTCATTATTTATTTTCCTCCTTTACGGGTGCTCCTGCACGGGGATATTTTTTATTGAGTATAGCATTACTGATTATCATGCAAATGCTGCTTATTGTCCAATAAATAGCAAATGCGGCATTGTAGCTTAAGCAGAATACGAATGACATAATGGGCATTATGTACATCATCATTTTTCCGCTCTGCTTTCCGTCTTTTGTTTTCGGCTGTCCTTTCATTGTAAGGAGTGCGGATACAAGGTTTGTACCGCCTGCAAGCAAGGGAAGAACAAACCAACCGTTATTGTATCCTGCATAAATATCCTTTAAGGGCTGCATTACGGCATTATAGCTTGCCTGTGCTTCGGCAGTGGTCAAAAATCCGTAAACGCCGTTTGCGTCCTTTGCCGCAACACCTATTGATACAAGCTTATCCCACACTTCTGTGTTATCTTTAAGGAATAAAAGCTTATCAAGAGTCGGCTTTAAAGATTCATTCAAAAAGCTCGAAGCTTCGGCTATAACGGGTGAAAAACCGTTATCGGGCTGCCAAATGTTGTTTACCCAAAGGAATTTAAATGACTCAAAAAGTTCCGTCGGATTTTCTTCCGCTAAAAGTTTTATAGTCATTTCATAGCCCCAGAATCTGAAAGCGGCTATGAAGCAGAAGAACAAGGGCATGGTTATAAGCATGGGAAGACAGCTGCTCCACATGCTGACACCCGCACTTCTCATAAGTTTTGCCTGTTCTGCCTGTGCTTTTTGCGGATTATCCTTATATTTTTTTTGAATTTTGTCGATTTCAGGCTGTATAGCCGCCAACGCTGCACTTGATTTGCGAGTCTTTATATCTGAAAAAACCGTCAATAATTTCAAAATTATCGTGCATATAAGAATGGTAAGAAATACATCTCCTACATTTGTATGCACCCATCTCATGGCCTCTAAAAACCACGTCGTTAAGAAGAAATCTCCCTGCACTTTAACTTTCTCTCTCTTTATTATTCTTTTTTTCTTTTACGGGCATTACAGGATCATATCCACCCTTCGAAAAAGGATTGCATCTTAAAATACGCCACAATGCCATTAAACTTCCCTTCAAAGCACCGTGAGTTTTAACTGCATCGAGTGCATATTGAGAACAGGTAGGAGTATACCTGCAACAGGGCGTATGCATGGGGGATATATAGTTTCTGTAGCCCTCGATAATCCATATTATAAAACGCTTCATAATTCTTCTTTAAAAAGCGAAGCTTTTTTCAAAAGCTTTTCTATGGATCTTTCAATTTCCGAAAATTCGGCTTCTTTTACAGGCTCTCTTGCGATAAATATGATATTCGTTTTTTCTTTTAATAAGGGCAAAAACGGTGTAAAAGCGGCTCTGAGCCTGCGTTTTATTCTGTTTCGCTTTACACTGTTTCCTAATTTTTTGCTTACACTGAAGCCAACATGAACACCGTCAGTTCTGCTTTTTGCATGAATCAATACCAATAAATGCGAACCTTGGGATTTACCTATGCGGTATACCCTTTTAAATTCCTTGTTGCGTTTTAGGGAATAACACCTTTTCAACAAAAAACCTCCGAATTTAATCAAGCAAACGAGGCTGCTCCGAAATTCTTTTTACTGCCGTTGCAAACAGAATTTCGTAACAGCCTCAAAGCAAAAGACTTGTTATGCGACTTGTTATGCCGACAGCCTCTTTCTGCCCTTCAACCTTCTTCTTGCCAATACGTTGCGACCGTTGGCAGTCTTCATGCGTTTGCGGAAACCGTGAACCTTTTTACGCTGTCTCTTTTTCGGCTGATATGTTTGAAGCATGACAAATAACACCTCTTTCCTTTTTTCGTTTATAAGAATTATCGGCATACGCCGACACTCTATCAGCATCGTTTGTAGATTATATCCGAAACTGATGCTCAATGTCAAGAAATATTGAGAAAATATCGGCATTTTTAACGCTCACACTATATATTGTATCTGGGTTTTTTCATTTCCACAATTATAAAATTTTTTAATAATTCAAACACTTATTCAACTATTGTTTTTAATTTGTTCATTTGTTATGATTGTCATGTTTCACACTTTGGAGGATTATTTTAATATGCAATCTGCTTATACGATTTGGAATAAAGCAAAAGAATCTTTACAGGAGAAAATGACTCAGATAAGCTATAATATGTGGATAGCCGATATAGAGCCTATCTCATTAAACGGTAATGAAATTTTACTTTATGTTAATACGGAAATAAAAAAGAATACTTTAAACACTTTATATAAAACGACAGTCGAAGAAGAAATTTCAAAGGCTGCCGGATCTTCTTTTACGGTTACATTTACGGATAAGCTCGTAAAAGAAAACGAAAAAACGACTGATTTTTCAAAAGAAACACCTGTAAGCCAATATTTGAACCCTAACTATACGTTCGATAAATTTGTTATAGGCA
Organism: Clostridia bacterium; assembly: GCA_045593465.1. Classification (GTDB taxonomy): domain Bacteria; phylum Bacillota; class Clostridia; order Christensenellales; family CAG-138; genus RGIG3096. The sequence continues at coordinate 8,117 of JAZNWT010000027.1, read as the reverse complement.
ATTCAAACAGTTTCGCTCATGCAGCTGCAAAAGCAGTTGCGGAAAATCCTGCTTCTTCATACAATCCTCTTTTTATATATGGAGGAGTCGGTTTGGGTAAAACCCATCTTATGCAGGCAATAGGTCATCACAGGCTTTCCATGAACAGCTCTTCAAATGTAATATATGTTACAAGCGAAACATTCATGAATGAGATAATAGAAGCGATACATACCGATAAGCGTACACCTTTCAGAAATAAATACAGAAATGCCGATATCTTAATGGTAGACGACGTTCAGTTTATCATGGGTAAAACAAGTACTCAGGAAGAATTTTTTAATACCTTTAATGCACTTCACGCTTCCGGTAAGCAAATTATTCTTACTTCGGACAGGCCTCCTAAAGATCTCACAACTCTTGAAGAAAGACTCCGTTCACGCTTTGAATGGGGACTTATAACAGACATACAGCAGCCCGATATCGAAACAAGAATAGCTATATTAAAGAAAAAAGCTATAATAGACAATATTAAAATAGATGATGATGTTCTTTCTTTTATAGCCGAAAGAGTAGATTCAAATATACGTCAGCTTGAGGGTGCATTAAATAATGTAATAGCTTATGCACAGCTTACAAAGCGTACAATAGACATACGCCTTGCAGATACTGCACTTAAAAACATAATACCTGACTATAAGCATACTGCAATAACAATGGATCTTATAGAAAAGGTGGTTGCGGACTATTACTCAATAGATGTTGAAAGTTTGTCATCACAAAAAAGAACGATGGATATAACATATCCCCGTCAAATAGCAATGTACCTTTGTAAAAAGCTTACCGATAACTCATATAAAGCTATAGGCAAGCATTTCGGAAACAGGGATCATTCCACTGTTATAAGTGCATGTAATAAAATAGAGGATGAGCTGAAAAAAAATTCTCATCTTTCCATAACAATAGAAGATATAGAAAAAAGGCTTAAAAAATAATTAAAATTCAAATTTCACATTTTCTAAATAATAAATCCACATTGATAATGTTGAATAAACGTTTACAAAATGTGCATAATGTTGATACTATGGAAAGTGTGGAAAAAAGAATTTTAAAAAATATTTTTTCCACATCTTTTTGAACAGCATTTTTATAAGCATTCATTAACTAAAATCAAGTTATCCACACTTTAACACTCACTGCTTATACTGATACTGTAAAATAAAATTAAAAGATATTATAAAAGGAGTTACAAATATGCGTTTCACTGTTGATACACAGGAATTGAATGCAGCAATCTCAACTGTTATAAAAGCATTACCTTCAAAATCTTCAATGTCTATACTTGAAGGAATATATATAGAAGCAAGAGAAAGCGATGTTCTTTTAAAATGTACCGACCTTTCGTTGCAGATAGAAACAGTAATGGGAGCTGTTATAGAAGAAGAAGGAAAAACGGTTATACCGGGCAGAATTTTTTCCGAAATGATGAGAAAAATGCCGGGTGAATCAACATCCTTTTCATTTGAAGATAAAAAAGCTTTAATTAAAAGCGGCAGAGCAAAAACATCAATAAAAACCGAAAGCAGTGAAGATTATCACGATATGCCCAAGGTTAAAAATACCGTTTCATTCAATATAAGCACATCAAAGCTTAAAAACATGATAAAGCAGTGTATATTTGCAACGGCACAGGATGATACAAAGCCAATACTTACAGGTGTTTTGCTTGAGGTTGAAAATGAAAGTATTACAATGGTCGCACTTGACGGTTACCGTCTTGCAATGAGAAAAGAATTTATAAGCAATTGCAGCGGTGAAGAAAAGGTTGTTATTCCTTATAAATCATTGCTTGAAATAGGAAGAACTTTAAATGACGGAGAAGAAGAAATAACAATAAATCTTTCAAAAACAAGCGTAAATATAGATTTGGGATATACCACAATCACAACACGTCTTTTGGACGGTGATTTTATTAAATATAAAAATATACTTCCCTCAAGTCATTTAACAAGAGTAAGGATAAACAGAGATGAGCTTTTGCAGAGTATTGAACGCGTTTCAATAATTTCAAGAGAAGAAAAGACAAACCTCATAAGCCTTAACTTTGAAAATGATATGCTTAATATAACCGCAAACAGCGAAATAGGAAAAAGTAACGAAGAAATGGAAGCGGATATAATAGGAGAAAACATAAAAATAGCATTTAATTCAAAATATATGAGTGATGTTTTAAAATCGCTTGAAGATGAAGAAATATATCTTGAAATGAATAACAATATAAGCCCATGTATAATAAAGCCCACCGATGGTGATAAATTCTATTACCTTGTCTTGCCTGTAAGACATTTTTCGGAGTAAATAAAATATAATTTAAAAATGTCCTCTTTGAATATTAAAGGAGGACATTTTTTATGTTTTATTTAAAAAATATCTACTTATATTTATTATTACAAGTTGTAAAAAAGGTGGGATTATGGTAGAATTGTAACATGTTGATAGAACGCTTGAAACTCAATAATTATCGCAATTATGAATCGCTTGATATAAGGTTTAACAAGGGTTTCAATGTAATTGCAGGAGATAATGCACAGGGAAAAACGGGCATTCTTGAAGCTGTTTTTTTATGTACCTTCGGAAGATCTCACAGAACTTCACGTGACAGTGAGCTTATAAAGCATAACTGTGCAGGTTCATATGTAGGTGTAAACATAAAAAACAAAGCAGGTGACGAATCGGTTGAAATAAAGCTGAGAAGCGGTGAAAACAAAAAAGTATTCATAAACAAGCTTGAATGCAAAAAAATAGGTGAGCTTATGGGAGTTTTGAATGCGGTAATGTTTTCTCCCGAAGATCTTTCTCTTATAAAAGGCTCTCCATCGGAGAGAAGAAGATTTTTAGATATGGAGATAAGCCAGCTTTATCCCGAATATTTTTACACTTTGCAAAGATACAATAAAGTTTTAAAACAAAGAAATGCTGTTTTAAAAGATGATGAAAATAACTTTGGAAAAGGTATTCTTTCAATTTACGATGAACAATTGTCTTCACTCGGAACAAAAATAACTTTAAAACGCCGTGAAATGATAGATACGCTTTCCACAGTAGCTCATGACATACAAAAAATGATATCGTCATCAAAAGAGTATTTGGAGATAGCATATAAAGCTGATATAGGTTCGATGGAAAATGAAAGCGAAATATTCGACTTTATGATGGAAACTCTTATAAAAAACTGTTCGGACGATATCAGAAGAGGATATACTTCAATAGGTCCTCACAGGGATGATATAGTTATAAAAATAAACGGGAGCGATGTAAGAACATACGGTTCTCAAGGTCAGCAGAGAACGGCTGCTTTAGCATTAAAGCTTTCCGAAATAGCACTGATAAGAGAAATAAAGGATGAGTCACCCATACTTTTACTCGATGATGTATTTTCGGAGCTTGATGATGAACGTCAAAACCTCCTGCTTGACGCTACAAAGGGTTGTCAGTGTTTTTTGAGTTGCACATCAACAAGCTCTCTAAAATGTGCTGAAATCGAAAATATGGCGGTTTTTGAATGTAAAAACGGTACTTTAAGTGTAAAGTAATAAAAATTTAACTATAAAAGACTAAATTTTGAAAGGAAAGCGGAAATGAGTAACAATCATACAGACTATAATGCTTCTCAAATCCAAGTTTTGGAGGGTCTTGAAGCAGTACGCCGCCGTCCCGGTATGTATATAGGTTCGACGGATGTAAGAGGTCTTCATCATTTGGTAAAGGAGCTTGTTGATAATTCAATAGACGAAGCGTTGGCAGGCTACTGTACTCATATAGAAATAACAATACATAAAGACAATTCACTCACCGAGACCGATAACGGAAGAGGAATACCTGTAGATTATCATGAAAAAATGAAAAAATCCGCATTGGAAGTTGCATTGACCGTACTCCATGCAGGCGGTAAATTCGGCGGCAGCGGTTATAAAGTAAGCGGCGGTCTTCACGGCGTAGGTTTGAGTGTTGTTAATGCTCTTTCAAAATGGCTTTGTGTTGAAGTAAGACGTGACGGAATTATATATAAGCAGGAATACGAACTCGGCAAGCCTAAAAGTGATGTTCAAAAAATAGGAACATATAAAGACGGTGTATCAGGTACGAGTGTTACATATCTTGCCGATGATGAGGTTTTCGATACCATAGAATACGATTTTGACACAATGGCAGGCAGAATGAGGGAGCTTGCATTCTTGAACAGAGGCGTATCTATAACCGTTATTGATGAAAGAGGAGAGCAGGAAAAGAAAAAGGTATTCTGCTATGAGGGCGGTATAAATTCATTTGTACAGCACCTCAATAAAAACAAAGAAGTAATAAACGAAGAACCTATTTATTTTTCGGGTGAAAAGAATGATGATGAAAAGGGTGAATCCGCAACCGTTGAAGTTTCAATGCAATATAATACCGACTATCATCAAAACATATTCACTTTTGCAAACAACATCAATACAATAGAGGGTGGAAGCCACCTTGTTGGATTTAAAGCCGCACTTACACGTGTTGTAAAGGATTATGCAAGGGAAAAGAAAATAATAAAAGAAAACGAAGATTTAAGCGGTGATGATATATTGGAAGGTCTTACCGCAATAGTAAGCGTTAAATTAACCGAACCTCAGTTTGAAGGTCAGACAAAAACAAAGCTCGGAAATGCTTATATAAGAAGCATAGTTTACAATGCCGTAAGCGAAGGATTGGAAACATATCTTGAAGAAAATCCTAAAACGGCAAGAACAATAATAGAAAAATGCATAACCGCTTCCCGTGCAAGAGAAGCCGCAAGAAAAGCAAGAGATATGACGAGAAGAAAAACAGCTCTTGATTCAACGGCACTTCCCGGAAAGCTTGCAGATTGCAGTGAAAAGGATCCTTCAAAATGCGAAATATTCATAGTTGAGGGTGACAGTGCGGGCGGCAGTGCAAAACAGGGCAGAAATCCTGCATATCAGGCAATTTTGCCGCTTCGCGGTAAGATATTGAATGTTGAAAAAACACGCCTTGATAAAATGCTTGCAAATAACGAAATAAGAGCAATGATAACCGCTTTTGGTGCAGGTATGGGTGCTGATTTTGATGAAACAAAGCTTCGTTATCACAAAATAGTTTGTATGACCGATGCCGATGTTGACGGAAGTCATATAAGAATACTCATGCTTACATTCTTCTATCGCTATATGAGGCCGCTTATTGAAAAGGGCTATGTATATATAGCACAGCCTCCGCTTTATAAGATTGCAAGAAACAAGAATGTTTGGTACGCATACTCGGACGAGGAGCTTGAAAAGATACTTTCCGAAATAGGAAGAGATCCCAAACCCACAATAAACCGTTATAAAGGTCTTGGTGAAATGAATCCCGAACAGCTTTGGGAAACAACCATGGATCCCGAAAACAGAATAATGCTTAAAGTACATCTTGAAGATGCAATGAGAGCGGACGAAATATTTACCGTCCTTATGGGTGACAAGGTAGAACCGAGGCGTGAATTTATAGAGCAGAACAGTAAGCTCGTAGTTGACCTCGATGTTTGATAAGATGTTTAAAGGGTAAGGAAAAAAATATGAACGAGATTACGGAAAACCCCAGAATAAAAATGCTCGATTTAGAGCAGGAAATGAAAAAAAGCTTTATAGCATATGCAATGTCAGTCATTATAAACCGTGCATTGCCCGATGTAAGAGACGGCTTGAAGCCCGTTCACAGACGTATACTCTTTTCAATGGGAGAGCAGGGCTTTACTCCCGATAAGCCTTTTCATAAATCCGCACGTATAGTCGGTGATGTTCTCGGTAAATATCACCCCCACGGCGATTCATCGGTTTATGATGCAATGGTAAGACTTGCACAGGATTTCAACACAAGATATCCCCTTATCGAAGGTCAGGGTAACTTCGGAAGTGTAGACGGAGACAGTGCGGCAGCAATGCGTTACACGGAAGCAAGGCTTTCAAAGCTTTCAAATGAAATGCTTTCCGATATCGACAAAAATACTGTCGATTTCATGCCCAACTTTGATGAAACACTCATGCAGCCCACGGTGCTTCCCTCACGCTATCCAAACCTCTTGGTAAATGGCTCGGGCGGTATCGCAGTCGGTATGGCAACAAATATTCCGCCGCATAATTTGGGCGAAACAATTGATGCATATGTTGCACTTATAGATAATCCCGATATAAGCATCGAAGAAATAATGGCATATCTGCCTGCTCCCGATTTTCCGACAGGAGGCCTTATAATGGGTACTGCCGGTGTAAGACAGGCATATAGAACAGGCAGGGGAAAAATTGTTGTTCGTGCAAAAGCAGAAGTTGAGCAGATGACTGCAAACAAGTCGAGAATAGTTGTTACCGAAATACCGTATCAGGTAAATAAGGCCCGTCTTGTTGAAAAAATAGCAGAGCTTGTTCACGAAAAGAAGATAGAGGGTATTGCCGATTTGCGTGACGAGAGTGACCGCAACGGCATGAAAATAGTTATTGAGCTTAAGCGTGACGTTAACGGTGCTGTAATACTCAATCAGCTTTACAAGCATACGCAGATGCAGGATACATTCGGCGTTATAATGCTTGCACTGGTTGACGGTGAGCCTAAAGTTCTCAACATAAAGCAGATGCTTTATCATTATCTTGAGTTTCAAAAGCAGGTCGTTACAAGAAGAACGCAGTATGACCTTGAAAGAGCAAGAGAGCGTCTGCATATTTTGGAAGGCTTGCTCATAGCACTCGACAATATTGATGAAGTAATACATATAATTCGTTCATCTGCAAGCGATGCAGAGGCAAAACGCCGCTTGACTGAGCGTTTCGGGCTTTCCGATAAGCAAACGCAGGCGATACTCGATATGAGACTTCGTCGTTTGACAGGTCTTGAAAGAGATAAGATAGCATCAGAGCATGCACAGCTTACTCAAACCGTTGCATATTACGAAAGCATATTGGCAGATGAGCAGAAGCTTTTGAGCATAATCAAGGAAGAAATACTTGAAATAAGAAAGCGTTATGCAGACGCAAGAAGAACGGAAATAACTCAGATGGCTGACGATATAGACCTTGACGATATAATCCAGGAAGAAGAAATGGTCGTAACTCTTACTCAGCTCGGTTATGTAAAGAGAATAGCACTTGATACATACAGAGCCCAGCACAGAGGCGGCAGAGGAATAATGGGTCAGGCAACAAGGGACGAGGACTTTGTAAAGCATCTCTTTGTAACGTCTACTCACTCAAGAGTAATGTTCTTTACAAATCAGGGCAGAGCATTTGATATTAAGTGTTACACAGTCCCCGAATCTAACAGAACCGCAAAAGGAACGGCAATAGTAAACCTCTTGCAGCTAAGGGGCGATGAAAAGGTAACAACCATGTTCCCCGTAGGCAGAAAAGTTGAGGGCGAAACGGACAAAAACGAGAATAAGTATATTGTGCTTGCAACGAAGTACGGAGTTATAAAGAAAACGCCGATGAGCGACTTTGACAATATAAGAAAGGGCGGAATAATAGCTCAGAGTTTGCGTGAGGGTGATGAACTTATAGGCGTTATGCTTTCAAACGGCGATGATGAATTTATCGTCGGCACAAGAAAGGGTAAGTCCATACGTTTCCATGAAGATGATGTACGTCCCATGGGCAGAACCGCAACGGGCGTAAGAAGCATACTTTTGGACGATGATGACGAAGTTGTTGATGTAGTTAAGGTCGAAAAGGGTGCAACCGTGCTTTGTATAACAGAAAACGGCATGGGCAAGCGTACCGATGAAAGTGCATACAGAACACAGAGAAGAGGCGGTAAAGGTCTTATTGCAATGAATATAAACGATAAGACGGGCGATATGTGCTGTATGAAGATGGCTCACGGTGATGAAGATGTAATGATGGTTCGTGATGACGGTACTGTTATAAGACTTCCTATTGCACAGATAAATGTTATATCGAGAAATACACAGGGTGTAAGACTTATGCGTATTGCCGAGGGAACAAAGGTTGCCGGTATTGCACTTGTTGTGCATGACGATGGCGAAGCAGAAAGCGGCGAAGTACCGTCAGTAGCAGAAGAAGCAGTACAGGAGACTGCACCGGAAACAACAAACGAATAATTAT
>JAZNWT010000026.1:0-6681 GCA_045593465.1 Clostridia bacterium | reverse complement strand
GCTTCTGCATAACCCAATCTTTGTGCTTCCTTAAGTGCTACGTCAAAATCGGTATTTTCTTTGAGCATGGAATCGAGTATATAATTTGTTGTGCCGTTAACTATGCCCCAAAGCTCTTCTATTTCATCACTGCGTTTTGCTCTCTTAAGTGTTGAAAGCCACGGTATACCGCCGCCCGTGCTGGGTGTGTATCGAAGCTGTACGCCGTTTTTGTCCGCAGCTTCCTGAAGCTCTGTAAAGTAGGTTGAAACGAGGTGTTTATTTGAAGATACAACGTGTTTTCCTTTGTTGATGCACGCCGTAACAAATTCGAATGCAGGATGCAAGCCGCCCATTGCTTCAACAACAAGTTCTATTTCATCATCGTTAACTATATCGTTTACGTCCGTAGTAATGAGATGTTCAAACCCCTCTGTTATAACGAGAGAAAGTATTCTTTTAACTTCTATATTACGAAGCTCGGGAGCTGTGCCGTTTGTGATAATATCGTAAACGCCCGTTCCTACGACACCAAACCCCAAAAGCCCTATTTTCATAACGGTTACACCTCATTTTCTTTAAATTAAATAGTTAATATATCTTGAAATATAACAAGAGTTAATATATCATAACAATTGCTTTAATGCAATAAAAAACAGGAGATTTTGGGTTTATGATTTATAATAGTACTCGCAACAAAAATTTTACCGCAACTCCTTCCATGGCAGTTCTCAACGGTATTGCAGATGATGGTGGATTATACATATTCAATGACTATCCTGCCGTTGTTGCTCTTGAGAAACTTATGTCACTTGATACGCTTGAGCTTTACACCGAAATTCTCAGTTCTCTTATCTCCGATATTCCCAAGGATAAAATGGCTGAGCTTGTTAAGCTTGCTTATACCGGAAAATTTGAAACTTCTGACCTTACGCCCACTGTAAAAGTCGGTGATGATTATATTTTGGAGCTTTTCCGAGGTCCTACATCGGCATTTAAAGATGTTGCACTTTCAATGCTTCCCCATCTTGTAACCGCATCGGCAAAAATGAACGGCGTTACCGATGACATTCATATTTTGACCGCAACAAGCGGCGATACAGGCAAAGCGGCAATGGCAGGCTTTGCAAATGTTGACGGAACACGCATAACCGTATTTTTCCCCAAGGACGGCGTAAGTACGGTACAGCAGGCACAGATGCTTACTCAAGAGGGTTATAATGTAAACGTATGCTCGGTAAAGGGCAATTTCGACGATGCTCAGACGGGCGTAAAAGAAATATTTGCAAGCGTTAAGGAAAACGCACTTTTGGAGGGGAAAGGTATTCGCCTTTCAAGTGCAAACTCAATCAACATAGGTCGTCTTGCACCCCAGGTAGTTTACTACTACAAGAGTTATTTTGACCTTGTACGTGCAGGCGATATAAAGTTGGGCGACAAAGTAGATTTTATTGTACCCACGGGCAATTTCGGCAATATACTCGCAGGCTACATAGCCAAGGGCATGGGACTTCCCGTCGGCACGCTTGTTTGTGCAAGCAATGAAAACGATGTTCTTACAGAGTTTTTGCTTACAGGCAGATATAACAAAAAACGCACTTTTTTTAAGACCGCTTCTCCGTCGATGGATATTCTTGTTTCAAGCAATCTTGAGCGTTTACTGTACTTGATTTCAGGCTGTGATGCCGACAAGGTCACAATCTATATGGACGACCTTAAGTACAAGGGCGAATACACTGTTGACAGCAGTATTTCAGAAAAGATAAAGAGCGAATTTTATGCTTGCTCCTGTTCCGATTCGACTGCATTTAAAACAATCAAATCGGTATATGAAGAAAAAGGATATCTTTTGGATACACACACTGCAGTTGCAATGCACGTATGCGAAGAATACAAAAAGAATGTTCCCTCGCATAATGTATGTGTTGTTCTTTCAACCGCATCGCCCTATAAGTTTGCAGCTGACGTTTTGTTTGCAATTACGGGCAACCGTGAGGAAAACGGTTTTAAGGCATTAAATGACCTTGAAGCTCTCACAGCTGTTCCCGTTCCCTCAAATCTTAAAGGACTTGACACAAAAGAAACGCTTCATAATTCTTCGATAGAAAAAGAAGATATGCTTCAATATGTCCTCGACTACAGTCTCAAAACTTTAAAGTAATTACGCTTTTATACCAAAAAGAGCACCGCCCTATTTAGGGCGATGCTCTTTTTTTGAACACGCTAACCGCGTTCATTCTGTACTTAGTTGCAGCCACAGCCACAGCCGTTATTGTTGTTGCCGCTTACACCGCAGCCACAGCCGCAGTCGTTGTTGCCGAAACAGCCGCTACCAAAGAGCAGGATTATGATGATCCACCAGATATTGCCGCAATCGTCATCACAGCCACAGCCGCCGTTACCGAGGAGCAAAAGAATGATGATCCACCACCATGAGTTACCGTTACCAAAGTTAAACATATTTATTTCCTCCTTGTATTTTACGCTTTCGCGTTGTTCTACGATATATTACTCAGCTTCACATGATTGTGTGCATGCTTTTCTTGTGTTATAATCAAAATATTATGAAAACAAGTGATTTTTACTACGATCTTCCAAAAGAGCTTATCGCACAAACACCGGCAGCAGTCAGAAGTGATTCAAGACTGCTTATTTACGACCGTGTAAAACAAACAAAGCGTGACGGCACATTTACCGACATTTTGGATTATATCCAAGAAGGTGATGCTCTTGTACGCAACGTCACCCGTGTAATGCCTGCAAGACTTTACGGCAAACGTGAGGACACGGGCGGCATGATGGAGTTTTTGCTTTTAAAGCGTTTAAGTGACGGGCGTTTTGAAGCACTCGTGCGTCCCGGGCGGCGAGCAAAGGACGGTCTTATTTATCGTGTTAACGATGAACTTTCAATAGAAATAAACGAACCCACAAATGCCGAGGGCAGAGTTTTGACGCTTCATTATGACGGCATCTTTGAAGAAGTACTCGAACGTGCAGGTGAAGCACCTCTTCCGCCCTACATTACAGAGCGAAGTGCCGACAAAGAGCGGTACCAAACCGTTTATGCTCAAATCAACGGTTCCGCCGCCGCACCCACGGCAGGGCTGCATTTTACCCCCGAGCTTTTAGCTAAACTCAAAGAAAAGGGCGTTAAAATAGTTGATATACTGCTCCATGTAGGTTTGGGGACTTTCCGCCCCGTATCGGTTGAAAATGTGGAAGAACACCGCATGCATTCCGAATATTATGAGGTAAGCGAAGAAGCCGCAGACACTATAAATTCCGTCCGCAAAAACGGAGGCAGGATATTTGCCGTTGGAACAACCACCTGCCGCACTCTTGAAAGTGTTGCCGACGATAACGGCATTATTCACCCACAAAAAGGCAATACGGATATATTTATAAAGCCGGGTTATAAATTCAAAGCAATAGATTCGCTTATTACGAATTTCCACCTCCCCGAATCAACGCTTTTGATGCTTGTAAGTTCCATGTGTTCACGCGAGGAAATACTTTCGCTCTATGAACACGCAGTAAACGACAAATACCGCTTCTTCAGTTTTGGAGATGCAATGCTGATATTATGAAAAACATAGGATTTGATTTTAAAGTTACTCACATTTGCAAACAGACCGGTGCACGTACCGGCATTTTGACGACTCCGCACGGAATAATCGAAACTCCGTGTTTCATGCCCGTGGGTACACAGGCGACCGTTAAAGCGATGCTTCCCCGCGACCTTCATGAGATAGGTGCACAGATAATACTGTCAAACACCTATCATCTTTATGAGCGTCCCGGACATGAGCTTGTAAAAGCCGCCGGAGGTCTGCATAAGTTCATGAATTATGACAAGCCCATATTAACCGACAGCGGCGGTTTTCAGGTTTTCAGTCTTTCGGATTCAAACAAAATAAAGGAAGACGGTGTTGAGTTCCGTTCGCTTCTTGACGGCAGAAAGCACTTTTTCACACCCGAAAAGGTTATGGAAATCGAAGAAGCCTTGGGTGCTGATATAATAATGGCATTCGATGAATGTGCTCCCTATCCAAGTGACGAAAAATATACAAAAGCGGCAATGGAACGCACTCACCGTTGGGCAAAAAGATGTCAGGAGGCTCACAAACGCAGTGACCAGGCACTCTTTGGCATAATCCAAGGGGGTATGTATCCGCATCTTCGCACAGAAAGTGCAAAGGTGCTTTCCGATATGGACTTTTTCGGTTATGGCATAGGCGGTTTATCCGTGGGAGAACCCAAGGAGCTCATGTATGAAATGCTTGATGTCCTTCGCCCCCATTTGCCCGAAAACAAGCCCCATTATCTTATGGGAGTAGGTTCACCCGATTGCCTTATAAACGGAGTAATGCGTGGTATTGATATGTTTGACTGTGTTTTGCAGACACGTATTGCAAGAAACGGTCTTGCACTTACCGAAAACGGGAAGAAGATGCTTCGAAATGCTGCATTTGAGCATGACTTTACACCCATTGATGAAAATTGCGACTGTTACACCTGCAAGAACGGTTTCACACGCGGATATATTCGCCACCTTATAAAATGCAAGGAAATACTTGCCGCACAGCTTATTACCATACATAATCTTCGTTTCTCGCTTAAACTTATGGAAAACATACGTGAGGCAATAAAAGAAGACAGGCTTTACGATTATTTCTTGGAACTCACCGCAAAAGGAGCATTGTCATAAAGTATGGAATGCGTTTTAAACAATCTCGCATTAGCTGATTTTTCTTCCATAGGTTCAAAGCTTGCAAAAGCTCTGAGCGGCGGCTGTTTTATTGCCTTTTTCGGTGATTTGGGTGCAGGTAAAACAACGCTTGTAAAGCTTATCGCTTCCAATTTAGGTATTGATGAAATAGCAAGCCCCACTTTTACCGTTGTACGTGAACATATTACAGACAGCGGAAAACCTTTTTTTCATTTTGATGCTTACCGTCTTGAAGACGAAGAAGAATTGGCGGCAATAGGCTTTGACGACTATATTTTGCGTGCAAGTGACGGTATTATAGTTATGGAATGGTCAGAAAATGTTTTAGGCTTACTTCCCGATGACAGACTCGACATATCCATATTAGGCAGTGGCGATGCTCCACGCACCGTAACATTCCGTGCCCACGGAGAGCATCACATAAATATATTACAGGAGCTTTTCTTATGCTGATTTTAGCTGTTTCAACATCACTTTCTCCTGCATCTGCGGCAATTTATGATACATCTACAGATACTTTTATTGAGAAAGTATGTACCGAAAAAAAAACATATTCCGAAACGCTGATGCCCACGGTATCCGCTCTTTTTGACGAATGCTCTATTTCCCCTTCCGACATAGAGCTTGTTGCTGTTGATGTAGGCCCAGGCTCGTTCACGGGCGTAAGAATCGGCACGGCATCCGCAAACGCATTTTCAGCCGCACTAAACAAAGAAATGATAGCTGTTTCATCACTTGAAGCACTTGCTTTTCCGTTTTTTTCGGATAATGACAATATTGTTTCATTACTCGATGCACGGAACGGCAACGGTTATGCCGCAATATATTTAAACGGTGAGGAGATTATTCCACCTTGTGCAATCGTAATTGATGAGTTTTTAAGCAGCATTGAAGAAAACTCTCTTTTTGTCGGCGACGGTGCAGAAAAACACAGAGAAGCCATTATCTCCAAAGTAAAAAACGCACGCTTTTCAGACTGTGAGCAAATAAGCACTTCACAGCTTGCAAAGCTTGCTTTTATAAAGCATAAAAACGGTAAGTCGGTTAAAGAGGTACTCCCCCTTTATTTGAGGCCGTCGCAGGCGGAGCGTTTATATGGAAATCAATAGTATTAAAACCTCCGTAATCATACGTCCCATGCAGTCATGTGATATTGACGGGGTATTTAGGCTTGAAAACCTTTGTTTCCGCTCGCCGTGGTCTAAAGAATCCATTGCAGGCGAGCTGAAAAACAAGGTTGCACATTATCTTGTAATGCAGCTTGGCGATAAGCTTATAGGCTATGCGGGAATGTGGGTAATGTTCGATGAAGCACATATAACAAACATAGGCATTGCTCCCTCCCATCGAGGTCTGGGCTTGGGAAAAAGGCTCATGCTTGCAATAATGGAATATGCACTTGCGTTCTCTGCTTCTCAAATGACGCTTGAAGTCAGGGAATCAAACACAGTTGCACAGAATTTGTACTTTTCACTCTCCTTTGAGTGTGCGGGCATAAGAAAGCATTACTATTCGGACACTGATGAAGCAGCTATGATTCTATGGAATCACGATATAGAAAAAACAGTAAAGGAGCATAAAAAATGAGAGAAACAATAACTGCACAAAACGCACCTTCGGCACTCGGTCCTTACAGCCATGCAATAAAAGTAAACGGCATGGTCTACACATCCGGTCAAATAGGTATAGATCCGGAAACAGGCGTTCTTAAGGAAGGTATTGAAGAACAGACAAAACAGGTACTTAAAAATCTCGAAGCCGTACTCAGTGCCGCTTCCGTTAAGATGACAGATGTTATAAAAACAACCGTCTTCGTAGCAGACCTTAAGGATTTTGCAACAGTCAACAAAATATACGGCGAAGTATTCACGCAGAAACCTGCACGTTCATGTGTTCAGGCCGCCGCACTTCCTGCTTCGGCACTCGTTGAAATCGAAGCAATTGCAGTAAGTGAGAATTGAGCTTCCCACGCT